>DASXGF010000082.1:0-4774 GCA_036489275.1 Myxococcaceae bacterium
TGGCCCGGCTCTTCCTCGGCGAGCAGCTGCGGAAGTTCGCCGAGGTCTACCTGGGCTCGCCCCGGGCCCGGTCGCTCACCTCGGAGCTGGACCGGGGGGTGGACGCCCTAGCCGCCTGGGAGCTGATGAAGGTCACCTCTCCCGACGACCCCTGGCGCGTCGCGAAGTAGCCCTACGCCGGGGAGTGCTTCTTGAAGCTCTCCTCGAGCTTCGACTTCGGCTGGGCGCCCAGGATCTGGTCGACGACCTTCCCGCCCTTGAAGACCAGGAGCATCGGGATGCTCCGGATGCCGTAGTTCTGGGCGGTCTCCTGGTTCTCGTCGACGTTCAGCTTGGCGACCTTCACCTTCCCCTTGTACCGGGTGGCCAGCTCGTCGAGCGCCGGGGCAATCGCCTTGCACGGCCCGCACCAGGGAGCCCAGAAGTCCACCAGGACCGGCTCCTGCGACTCGAGGACCGACGTCTTGAACTCCGCATCAGTCACGTTGAAAGTATCTGCGCCAGCCATGTCCTCTCCTAATATGGCCACCGAGCTCACTTCCATTGCACCGGCGCCTGACAGCCGCCCTGGACGAGCCCGGAGGGACTGGATGATGTACACGGCAGGGGAGCGGCGCGCCACGTCCGCGTTTTTCCCGAGGTTCCCAGACCCGTGAAGCTCTTCCTTCCGCAGACCCTCCTCGAGGAATGGGCCGGGGCCGAGACCGCGGATGTCCATGATCAGGCCCTCGTCCTGACCGGAGAATCCGCGAAGTACCCGGTCGAGCCGGCGGTCCACGTCATGGCCCTGGTCTCCGGGCCGGACGAGCACCAGCTCCTCAAGAAGGTGAAGACCGACGCCCAGCTGGCGGAGCTCGGGGCGGAGCGGCTCGCGGACTCGGTGGTCTCCGGCGAGACCGCATACGACGTCGTGAGCGGTTACGTCGTGCAGGTGCCGGAGACCGGCGCCACCACCGAGACGGCCCTGCTCGCCGACTACTTCCTGAACAAGCTCTAGGGCTCATGTATCGGACCTGCTTCACGCTCGCCTTCCACGCCTACGCCCTCGGGGCGCTGGCCTACCTCGCGCTCCTCGCGCAGGGCTGGCGGGGGCTGGCGTGGGTGGCGCGCGGGCTGACCGTCGGTGGGTGGGTGCTGCACGGCATCGGGCTGTTCCTCGTGCTCTCCACGCAACGATGGGTGCCGAGCGGGTTCGGCCAGGTGGTGAGCCTGCTCTCGTTCCTCCTCATCGCGGTCTTCCTGGTGGTGGACCTGCGCGCGAGGGCGGCGCTCCTCGGCGCGTTCCTCTCTCCGGCCGCGGTCGCGGTGCTGGTGCCGGGCCTGTGGATCGAGGCGCCGGGCCACGACCTGGCCGCCGGGCTCCGCCAGCCACTGCTCCCCGTGCACATCGCCGTCGCGCTCGCCGGGCTCGCGGTCTTCGGCGTGGCCACCGCCGTCGCCGGCGTCTACCTCGCCGCCGAGCGGATGGTGAAGGGCAAGCGCTTCGGGCCGCTCTTCAAGAAGGTGCCCTCGCTCGAGCTGCTCGACGACCTCAACCGGCGGCTGGTGGCCTGGGGATTCATCGCCCTCTCCCTGACCTTGCTGACCGGGGCCTGGGTCCAGTCCCAGGTGACGCCCGACGCGCGGTGGAGCCCGGCCGAGCTCGCCGTCGTCGTGGCCTGGATGGCGTTCGGGCTCCTGCTCCAGCTCCGCATCTTCGTGGGCTGGAGAGGCCGCCGGGTGGCGCTGCTCACCATGGCCGGCTTCGGCGTGCTGCTGGTCTCCTTCATCACCCGCTACGGCCCGTGGGTGACCCGATGAGCCCACCGCTGGTCGTGGTGGGCCTCTCGCACCACACCGCCCCGGTCGACGTCCGGGAGCGGCTGGCGCTGTCCGACGACCGGCAGACCGAGCTGCTGCAGGCGATGGCCCAGGCGCCCGCCGAGGCGTTGCTCATCTCCACCTGCAACCGGGTCGAGCTGTACGTCCTCGGCCCCGGCACCGAGCTCCAGGACCGCAGCCGGAGCGCGCTGGCCGGCGCGGCCGGCAACGACCTCGCGCCCTACCTCTACTCGCACCACGGCGAGGCGGCGGTGCTTCACCTCTTCCGGGTCGCGGCGAGCCTCGACTCGATGGTCATCGGCGAGCCGCAGGTCCTCGGGCAGGTGAAGGACGCCTTCGAGCAGGCGCAGCGGCTCGGCGCGGCCCGCGGCGAGCTGACCCGCATCTGCGCCGCGGCCTTCGGGAGCGCCAAGCGGGTTCGCACCGAGACCGACCTGGGCAAGGCCGCGACCTCCATGGCCTCGGCGGCGGTGGAGATGGCCCGCCACATCTTCGACCGCCTCGAGGGGAAGACGGTGCTCCTCATCGGCGCCGGGGAGATGGCCGAGCTCACCGGCAAGCACCTCCGCTCGGCCGGCGTCACCCGGCTGGTGGTCACCAACCGGACCTTCGAGCGGGCCGAGGTCCTGGCCGCCACGCTGGGAGGCCACGCCGTTCCCTTCGACCGGCTGGAGGAGAGCCTGGTGCTCGCCGACGTGGTGGTCTGCACCACGGCCTCGCCGGCGCCGGTCGTCACGAAGGAGAAGGTCGCCCGGGTGCTGAAGCCGCGGAGGCACCGCCCGCTCTTCCTGGTCGACCTGGCGGTGCCGCGGGACGTGGAGCCGGACGTCAACACCCTCGATGGCGTCTACGCCTACGACGTGGACGACATCCAGAAGGTGCTCAACCAGAACCAGGCCTCGCGGGCCGCGGCGGCGGCGCAGGCCGAGGTGCTGGTGGGCGAGGAGGTCGCCCGCTACATCCGCCAGCGCGTCGTGCGCGAGCAGGTCCCGGTCCTGGCGCAGCTCCGCGCGCGGGCCGAGCAGATCCGCCGCGCCGAGCTGGAGCGGGCGATGGGCAACCTCTCCACCCCGCTCAGCGCGGAGCAGGCGAAGGTCATCGAGGCGATGACCTCGGCCATCGTCAACAAGATGCTCCACCAGCCCACCGCCCGGCTGCGCGCGGTGCAGGCCGGGGACAGCGAGCTGGCCGACGCCGCCGCCGAGCTCTTCGGCCTGGACGGCACGCCGCGGAAGGCCGGCGAGGGCTGACGGCCGGAATGGCGCCGCTCCGCATCGCCACCCGGAAGAGCCCTCTCGCGCTCTGGCAGGCGCGCCACGTCGCCGCGCTGCTCGCGGCGAGATCGCCCGGGACCGAGGTGACGCTGGTCGAGCTCTCGACGGAAGGGGACCGAATGCTGGACGCCCCGCTGTCGACCATCGGCGGCAAGGGGCTCTTCGTGAAGGAGATCGAGGCGGCGCTCCTCGACGGGCGGGCCGACCTCGCGGTGCACAGCCTCAAGGACGTGACCAGCACCTTCCCACCCGGGCTGGTGCTGGCCGCGGTGCCCGAGCGGGAGGACCCCCGCGACGCCTGGGTCAGCCCCAGGGGCATCGCCTTCGCCGAGCTTCCGCGGGGAGCGAGGGTCGGCACGTCATCGCTGCGTCGCGCCTGCCAGCTGTGCTCGATGCGCCCGGACGTCGAGGTCGTCTCCCTGCGCGGGAACGTGGGGACCCGGCTCCGGAAGACCGAGGAACTCGGCCTCGCGGGCTCCATCCTCGCCCTGGCTGGGCTGCGGCGGCTCGGGCTGGAGGGGCGGGTGACGGAGCTCCTTCCGCCCGAGGTGATGCTCCCGGCGGTGGGGCAGGGCGCGCTGGCGCTGGAGTGCGCCGCGGAGAGCCCGCACCGCGCGCTGCTGGAGTCGCTCGAGCACCGGCCGACGCGAATCCCCATCGACGCCGAGCGCGCCTTCCTCGAGCTGCTCGAGGGCGGGTGCACGGTGCCGCTCGCCGCGTACGCCATCCTCGAAGGCGAGCAGCTCTGGGTGCGCGGGCTGGTCGGTGCGCCGGACGGGAGCGAGGTGGTCCGCGCCGAGCGCCGGGGCCCTGCCTCGCGGGCCCGTGACCTGGGCCGGGAGCTCGCCGAGGAGCTGCTTCGCCGCGGCGCCCGGGCCCTGCTCGCCGCGCACGCCGGCGCGGGCCGATGAGCGCCGCTGATCACGCCCAGCGCCTCGCCGGGGTCCGGGTGCTCGTCCCGCGGCCGCGGGAGCGCGCCGAGCCGCTCTGCTTCCTCCTCGAGGACGAGGGCGCGGAGGTCCTGGCCCTCCCGCTCCTCGAGCTCGAGCCCCCCACCGACCCCAGACCGCTGCGTGCCGCCGCCGAGCTGCTGCGGCGCTTCGAGTGGGTGGCCTTCGCCAGCGAGCGCGCGGTGATCGCGCTGGTCGAGGCCACGCGCACCGCCGGGACGAGCGAGGTCCTCCGCACCCGGAAGCTGGCCGCGGTCGGACCGGGGACGGCGGCGGCGCTGGGCGCGCATGGGCTCGAGCCGACGCTGGTGGCCACCGTCTCCACCGGGGAAGGTCTGGCCGAGGCGCTGCTCCCGCGCCTGCTTCCCGGCGAGACCGTCCTCCTCCCCGCCGCCGAGGAGGGCCGCCGCGCTCTGGAGGCCGGGCTCACCGCCGCCGGAGTGACGGTGGAGCGGGTGGCCGCCTACCGCGCGCGTCCAGCCGGCGTGCCGCCGGAGGGCTGGGCGGAGGTGGTCGCGCATCCGCCGCGGTGCGTGCTCTTCGGGTCCCCGCGCACGGTGGAGGCCTTCCTCTCGCTCCCGGGGGCGCAGGCGCTGGTGCCCTCGGTGAGGGCCGTCGCCGTGGGCCCGACCACCGCAACGGCGCTGCGGTCGCGGGGCTGGGAACCTGCGGCGATCGCCTCGTCGCCCACCCCCCCGGAATGGGTGGAAGCGGCGGTGCGGGCCATCC
>DASXGF010000115.1:0-1832 GCA_036489275.1 Myxococcaceae bacterium
CCGCTCTCGCTGGGCCTGGAGACAATGGGCGGCGTGGTGGAGAAGCTGGTCCCGCGGAACAGCGCCATCCCCACGGCGGCGGCGCAGGTCTTCACGACGTTCCAGGACGGACAGAACGCGCTCGACGTCCACGTGGTGCAGGGCGAGCGGGAGCTGGTCACCGACAACCGCTCGCTGGCGCGGTTCCGCCTCTCCGACATCCCGTCGATGCCGGCCGGGCTGGCGCGGGTGGAGGTCCGCTTCGAGGTCAACGCCGACGGCATCCTCTCGGTCTCGGCGAAGGAGCTGAGCACCGGGGTGAGCCAGGCGATCACCGTCAAGCCGACACACGGGCTCACCGACGAGGAGATCGAGCAGATGCTGCTCGACTCCATCGAGCACGCCGAGGAAGACATCCACGCGCGACAGCTGCGGGAGCAGCAAGTGGAGGCCGACCGGATCCTCCATGACGCGCGGAAGCAGCTGGCCAAATTCTCGGATCTGCTGCCGACCGGCGAGCGCCGCGAGGTCGAGGCGGCGATCGCCCGGGTGGCCGAGCTGCGTGACTCGGCGAGCGAGTCGCAGGCGCTGGCAGACGCGATCAAAGCCCTCGACGACGCCTCTCGTCCATTCGTGGAGCGCATCATGAACCGGGCGGTGGGAACGCTGCTCGAGGGCCGGCAGGTCGACGAGGTCTAGATGCCTCGCGTTCGCTTCCGGAGCCCGTTCGACGACGTGGTGGTCGAGGTCCCCGAGGGGACGAGCATCCTCGACGCCGCGGAGCAGTGCGGGGCGACGGTGGGCCACGCCTGCGGCGGGGTCTGCGCCTGTTCGACCTGCCACGTCTGGGTGCGGAAGGGCCTGGAGTCACTCTCGGAGCAGGAGGACGCCGAGGCCGACCGGATGGACCAGGCCTTCGACGTCCGCGCCTACTCCCGGCTCTCCTGTCAGTCGCTGGTGGGGAGCGAGGACGTCGAGGTGGACATCACCCAGGAGTCGCTGCAGGCCTTCCTCGACGAGAACCCCGACCTCCGGCACCGCCTCGAGGCCGAGGGGAAGTGGCCCTTGAAACGGTGACCCTCCTCCTCCTATAAGGCCCGACTCCGCACCGCCCAGGTGGTGGAATTGGTAGACACACTAGATTCAGGGTCTAGCGCCGCGAGGCATGGAGGTTCGAGTCCTCTCCTGGGCATCGCCGTAAGCCGCCGAAGATCCTCGTGACACGACGGAATTAGAAGGAACCGGACGGGACGAGACGGACCACGGACTGATACACAAGGCGCTACACAAGGCGCCCCGTTTCGAGGCCGGAGAGAGCGGTACACAAGGGCCGGCGAGGGACTGCGCACGGAAGACACCTCAGCCGGCCGCGTCGAGCACGTCGACCGACGCCGCCGGGGCCGCGCCCACCGCGTACGCCTCGGTCTGCGCGATCGACGAGTGGCCGGCCCACAGCTGCACCGTGCGGATCGGGACGCCTTGCTGGAGCGCGTGCGAGATGAACGTGTTCCGAAGCCGGTGCGGGCCGATGCGCCCGAGCCCCGCCGCCTTCGCAAGCCGGGCCAAGACGCCGGCGACCTGATGCCGGGTCCGAATGGCTGGGAAGACGAACGCGTCGCCGTCGACCTTCTCCGGCTTCACTGCGACGAGTGCGGCGACGGCCTGAGCTGACAGCGGGACGTCCCGCGCCTGGTGACTCTTCGGCGCCGTCTCCTCGTCCTCGTCGTTGAGCGACGCGAGCACGTGGAGCGTGCGCCGCTTCAAGTCCACGGCCGCCCAACGCAGCGCCAGCATCTCGCCGCAACGCAGGCCGGTCCGCGCCGCGACCACGACCCAAGCCCTCCACACGTCGT
>DASXGF010000192.1:0-4478 GCA_036489275.1 Myxococcaceae bacterium
TCGACGTGAGCGGGCAACCGGGCTCACCGCTGGGACTCCTCCCGGTCGCCCTCGCGCTGCTGCTGCTGCGACGCCTCCGAGTGAAGTCGACCTGACTCGAAGGTGCCTGACTCGAAGGTGCCTGACACCTTCGACGGCTCCGACGCGCCCGAGCAAGAAAACACGGGCGCGCGCCGTCCCCGGGATGGCCCCGGGGCCATGCGCCCGCCCGTCAGGCTTCGGGACCTCGTCAGACCGCTAGACCGTTCTTCCTCGCCCGAAGATCAGCGAGACCACGGCCAGGATGAGGAACAGGAAGAAGAGAATCTTCGCCATGCCAGCGGCGCCGGCGGCGATGCCACCGAAGCCGAAGACCGCGGCGATGATCGCGATCACGAAGAATACAGCAGCCCAGTACAGCATCCGTGCGACCCCCTGCTGGAGTTGAACGTTTCCAACCTGGGTCGCACGACTGCGCTGCGGAAGTGGTCCTGTTCAACCCGCGACGCTGCACGGCGCACTGGCCGTGCCATCAGCGGCCGGCGGCCGGTGAACCACCCTTGGGAGCGAGGGGTTGCACCTTGTCTCCGTCGGACAGCTCGGCGCTCGGGTTGAGCACCACCTGCTCTCCCCCCTGGAGGCCGGAGAGGATCTGCACCCGGCGGCCGTCGTCCTCGCCCGGCGTGATCTTGACCAGCCGGATCCGGTTCTCGGGCTCGAGCCTGGCGACGTAGAGGTCGGCGCCGCGCCAGGCGAGCGCTTCGCCCGGAACCAGCGGGGTGCGCCGCCCGGGGAAGCGGATCTTCACGTTGACGTAGCTCCCCGGATAGAGGCGCACCGGCTCGTTGGGCACGTCGATCTCCACGAGCATCGTGCGGGTGCGCGCGTCGATGCCCTGCGCCATCCGGGTGACCTTCGCCTCGATGGGGTGACCCGGATCGTCGGGGAGGGTGATGCTCACCGGGCTGCCGGTGTGAATGTCGGCCGCGTCGTCCTGGCCGGCGTAGACCTGGACGCGAACGGTGCGCATGTCCGCGAAGTCGAAGAGCGGCTGCACCGCCTGGTTGGACGCAGTGCCTGCCGCGACGAGCGCCCCGGGGTCGACGTAGCGGGCGGTGACGACGCCGTCGAACGGAGCGCGCACCTGCCCGTAGCTCTGGAGCGCGAGGAGCTGCTGCAGCGTCGCCCGCGAGACCTGGAGCGCGCTCTCGGCGTTGTCCAGGTCCTGCTGCGCGATGAAGCCCTGGGGCCGGAGCTGCCGGGCCCGCTCGGCCTGCACGGTCTTGAGCCGGAGGTCCGCCCGGGCACCGAGGACCTGCTGGTCGGTCTCCGGCGACTCGAGGCGGGCGAGGAGGTCGCCCTTCTTCACCTGGGTCCCCTTGTCCACCAGGACCTCGCGCACATAACCGGCAACCTTCGAGTAGAGGGTGGCCTGGTTCCAGGCGCGCACCTCGCCGGGGATACCGAGTGTGCGCTCGGAGTTGGAGATCTCGACCGGGGCGAGGCGGACCACCGGGCCGTTATCCTGCGCGACGGCTCGCGCCTGGCGCTCCTTGCCCTCGGCGCCTCGCCGTCCCAGGGCCAGGGCCACGACGCCGACCACGGCGACGAGCACGAGGATGATGGTCCCGATGGTGAGTGCGCGCGGACGCGGACGCGGCGGCTCGGGCGGGGGCGGCTCCTCGGCGGCGGGGGGCGGGGTCTTCACGGCGTGGATCTCGCTCATGCCAGGGATCCAGGGTGTGCGCCCTGGCTCTCCTCCAGGAAACGCTCGTCCAGCAGGTGCGCCTGGGGCTCCTTCCGCCGGAGCACCGAGTACACCACCGGGACGATGAACAGGGTGACGAACGTGGCGACCAGCAGTCCGCCGATGACCGCGCGGCCGAGGGGAGCGTTCTGCTCTCCGCCCTCGCCCAGCGCAAGGGCCATCGGCAGCATTCCGAGGATCATCGCCAGCGCGGTCATCAGCACCGGGCGGAGGCGAACCTTGCCCGCCTCCAGGGCGGCCTCCAGCGGCGAGACGCGTCGATCGGTCCGAACCTCGTTGGCGTACGAGACGAGGAGGATGCTGTTGGAGACCGCGATGCCCACCGACATGATCGCGCCCATGAACGACTCGACGTTGAGCGTGGTCCCGGTGACGGCCAGCATCCAGACGATGCCCACCAGCGCTCCGGGAACTGCCGCGAGGATGATGAACGGGTCGAGCCACGACTGGAAGAGCACGACCATCAGGAGATAGACCAGTACCACCGCCAGGATCAGTCCCGCCCCGAGCGCGCCGAACGAGGTGCGCATGCTCTCGATCTGTCCCCGCACGGAGATCTTGATCCCCTTCGGAACGTCGTGGAGGGAGGCGATGGCCTTGTCGATGTCACGAGCGACGGAGCCGAGGTCGCGCAGGCCGGGAGCGGCCTGGACGTTGATCACCCGCTGGATGGTGGAGTGGTTCACCGAGGCGAGCGTCTTGCCCGGGGTGAGCTGGGAGAAGGTGCCGAGGTAGAGGCTCCCCGGGGAGACCGCTGCGTCGGTCAGGGTCCGGGTCGTCGTCTGGCGGAGCGGCTGGACGCCGGAGGTCAGCGGGGTGGCGAGGAGATCGCTCGTGCTCCGCATCGCCGGAAGCGGCGTCTGGACCGCGACGATGTAGTTCACGTTGTTCTGGGGACTGAGCCAGAAGTTCGGGGCGACCAGCGAGCTGCTGGCGAGCGAGGTGAGCAGGTTGTTCGCCACGTCGCGCTGGGACAGCCCGACCTGCGCGGCGCGGAGCCGGTCCACGTCCAGGTTCAGCGCGGGGTAGTCGAGAACCTGGGGGATCCTCACGTCCACCACGCCCGGGATCCGGCGAAGCCGGGCGGCGAGCTGTCGACCGACGGTGAAGCCCACATCCAGATTGTTCGACTCGATGACGACGTCGATCGGCGCGGGCAGGCCGAAGTTGAGCACCTGGGTCACGATGTCCGCGGGCTGGAAGTACACCGTGCTGCCGGGGAACGACCTGGGGAGCTCGTCGCGGATGCGCTTCATGTACCCGCGGGTGGGCTTGTGGCCGGGCTTGAGCGAGATGAGGATCTCCGCATCCTGCGGGCCGATGTTGTCGGTGGAGACGAAGGCCAGGTTGTAGGAGAGCGGGATCCCGATGTTGTCGTTGAGCCCCTCCAGCTCGCTGGCGGGGATGATCTCGCGGATCTTCCGCTCGGCCTCGAGGACCAGGCGCTCGGTGTCGGTGATGCGGGTTCCGACCGGGGCCCGGAAGTGGAGGCGCATCAGCCCCACGTCGACGTCGGGAAAGAAGTCGAGCCCGACCACGAAGACCGGGAGGGCCGCCGAGATCAGGACCACCAGACCAAACGTCATGAGCATCCACGGCCGATGGTGGAGCGCCACGCTCAGCATCCGCCCGTAGCGGTCCTGGAAGCGGCCGAACCCGGCATCACGCCAGCGATTGAAACGGGCAAAGAGCCCCGCACCCTCCTCTGGAGCGTGATGGGCTCTCCCTTCCAGAAGGCGCATCATCGTCGGCACCAGCGTCCGGCTCAGAACGTAAGAGGCGAGCATCGAGAAGACGACGGCCACCGCCAGGGGGGTGAAGAGAAAGCGGGCCGGGCCCTGCAGCAGAACCACCGGGAAGAAGACGATGCAGATGGTCAGGGTGGCCGCCAGCGCGGGTCTGGCCACCAGGTACGCGCCGTCGAGGATGGCGACGGTCAACGTCTTCCCCTGGGCGAGATTGCGATGGATGTTCTCCACCTCCACCGTCGCGTCGTCGACCAGCATGCCGATGGCCAGGGCCAGCCCGCCCAGGGTCATGAGGTTGAGGGTGTTGCCGGTGAGGAACAGCCCGCCGATGCCGACGAGGATGGCCAGGGGGATCGAGCTCGAGACGATGGCCACGCTCCGGAAGCTCCCAAGGAAGAAGAGGATCATCAGCGAGACCAGGATCGAGCTGATGACCGCCTCGTGGAGCACGTTCTTCAGCGCGGCGCGGACGAAGATCGACTGGTCGAAGTCGAGCTTGAGAGTGATGCCGTCCGGAGCGGCGGCCTGGATCGAGGGCAGGAGGTCCTTCACCCCGTCCACCACCGCCAGCGTGCCGGCGTTGGAGTGCTTCAGGATGACGATGTAGCTCGCCCGCTTGCCGTCGATGTGGACGATGTTCTGCTGAACCGCGTATCCGTCACGGACGTGTGCCACGTCACGGAGCAGCACCGGCGCCCCGTTCACCACCTTCACCGGGATGGCATTGAACTGGTCGACCGTGGTGGGGCTGGAGTTGAGCTTGATGTTGTACTCGGTGGACCCGATCTGCGCGGTCCCGGCAGGGACGATGACGTTCGACTGGAGCAGCGCCTGGACCACGTCGTTGGGAGAGAGCCCCTTGGCCGAGGTGGCCGAAGGGTCCACGTCCACCATGATCTGCCGCTGCTTGCCGCCGTAGGGACCGGGGATGGAGGTGCCGGGGATGGTGAAGAGGCGAACACGTAGGAAGTTCAGTCCGTAGT
>DASXGF010000095.1:0-3395 GCA_036489275.1 Myxococcaceae bacterium
CGTTGCCCTCGGTCGAATCGGTGCTCGTCTCCGAGGCCGGCCGGGCGGCGCTGCAGATCCACCCCCGCCTGCGTGTGGTGGAGGCCATCCGGCGGGTGCTGGCGGTCCTGCGGACGCGCATCCTCCAGGGTGAGGCGGCGAGCTTCTCCTCCGACGCGCTCGGCCCGGCGCTGGTCGCCCTCGGGACTCCGGGGCTCCGGACGGTGCTCAATGCCACCGGCGTGGTCCTCCACACCAACCTCGGACGGGCGCCGCTCGCCCCCGAGGCGCTCGCCCGGGTGGATGCCGTCGCCCGGGGCTACTCGAACCTGGAGCTCGACCTCGAGTCCGGCGAGCGCGGCTCACGCTTCGCGCCACTGCTCGAGCCTCTCCGGGAGCTCACCGGCGCCGAGGACGCCGTCGTGGTGAACAACTGCGCCGCCGCGACGCTGCTCGTCCTGACCGCCCTCGCCGAGGGGCGCGAGGTGGTCGTCTCCCGTGGAGAGCTGGTGGAGATCGGCGGCGGGTTCCGTATCCCGGACGTGATGCGGCAGTCACACGCCACGCTGGTGGAGGTGGGGACGACCAACCGAACCCGTCGGGCCGACTACGAGCGGGCGCTCTCTCCGGCCACCGCGCTGGTGGCGAAGGTGCACCGGTCCAACTTCGCGATGGTGGGCTTCACCGAGGAGGCCTCGGTGGAGGAGCTGGCCCGGCTCTGCCAGCCGCGCGGGGTGCCGCTGTTCGTCGACGCGGGGAGCGGGCTGCTCGCGTCGCTGGACGTCCCCGGGGCGGCCGCCGAGCCCACCATGCGGAGCCACATCGAGGCCGGGGCGGATCTCGTGGCCTTCTCCGGGGACAAGCTGCTCGGGGGCCCCCAGGCGGGCATCGTGGTCGGGCGCGCCTTCTGGGTCTCGCGCCTCCGCGCGCATCCCCTGGCCCGGGCGCTCCGGGTGGACAAGCTCACCGTGGCGGCCCTCGAGGCCACCCTCCGCATGGTCCAGGACGGGCGGGGGGACGAGATTCCCGCCCGGGCCATGGTCCTCGCCCCCGAACCGGAGCTCCGCGCGCGCGCCGAGACGCTCCGCGAGCACCTCGCCGGGGCCGGGGTGACCGCGCGCACCATCCGGGTGGAGGGGCAGGTGGGAGGCGGGACGCTCCCCCTGGCGCATCCGGTCTCGTGGGCGTGCGTGCTGGAAGGTGACGCCGAGGTGATGGCGACCCGCCTCCGCACCGGCGAGCCGTCGGTGCTGGCGCGCATCGAGGACGGGCGTCTGGTGCTGGACGTCCGGTGCGTCGCCGACCCGGACCTCGCCCGGCTCGCGGCGGCGGTGGTGGCCGCGCGCGAAGCGCTTCCTGGCATGTGAGTCGGACTCCCGCATAGAATCCGCGACGGCGACGACGCCGAACGTGAAGCGCTACGGCCTCAACAACGTGGTGGAGCTGGCTCGGCCCCGGCCACGCGCGGACGAGCTTCCCGCTGGACGTCGGGCGCGGCGCATCATCGCCGTGGGGGGAGGCAAGGGCGGCATCGGCAAGTCGCTGGTCTCGGCCAACCTGGGCATCGCCTTGGCCCGCGCGGGGCACCGGGTCACCCTGGTCGACGTGGACCTCGGGGGGGCGAACCTCCACACCTGTCTCGGCATCAACCAGCCCCAGGGCACGCTCTCGGACGTGGTGACCAAGGGCACCCGCATCGAGGCGCTCGCCGCGCCGACGGGCATCGAGAACCTGAGCATCGTCTCCGGGGCGATGGATGCGCTCGACGCGGCCAATCCGCGGGCCCAGGCCCGGACGCGGCTGGTGGAGCAGCTCCAGACGCTGGACACCGACTACCTGGTCCTCGACCTCGGGGCTGGCACCTCGCTGCACACCATCGACTTCTTCCTGCTCGCGGATCACGGAGTGCTGGTGCTCCTCCCCGAGCCGACGTCGGTGGAGAACGCGTACCGCTTCCTCAAGGCCGCGCTCTTTCGAAGGCTCCAGCACACCGCGCAGGCGCTGGGGGTGGCCCCGGCGGCCGAGGCGGCGCTGGGAAGCCAGGGCAGCGCGATGCGCACCCCGGCGGAGGTGGTGCGGGCGGTCGCGGAGAGCAACCCGGACGCGGCCGCGCAGCTCGAGCGCTCCCTTCGGGACTTCCGGGTGAAGCTCGTGGTCAACCAGGTCCGCTCGGCGGCGGACCAGAACGTGGGGCGGGCGGTCGTGGCGGCGTGGAAGAAGTTCTTCGGGCTGGACATGGATTACCTCGGGGCGATCGCCTACGACGACTCGGCCTGGCAGACGGTGCGCAAGCGCCGTCCGCTGCTGGTCGACGCGGCGGGCTCGGCGGCGGCCTCGAATCTCACCGCGGTGGCCGAAGCGCTCGCCGCGATCGATCGGCCGAGGTCGGCAGGCCGATGACCGTGTCGGAGGAGCCGACGCTGTACGACGTGCTGGAAGTCGACCCGGAGTCGTCGATCGACGAGCTGCGAGCGGCGGTGGAGCGGGCGCGCGAAACCTATGGGCCCGACTCGGTGGCGGTCTACGCCCTGGTGGACGAGGGGCAGATCGAGGAGCTCCGGGCGAGGCTCGACGAGGCGGCGGAGGTCCTCCTCGACCCCGCGCGTCGCGCCACCTACGACCGCTCCATCGGGCGCCTCTCCCCGGCCACGCTGTGGGCCGAGGACGACGACGACGACGGAGCACCGCTGCCCCCGGTCGAGCCGGGACCGCACGCCCGCGCCGGAGACCTGGACCTCGACGCCGAAACAGACGACGACGAGGACGCCGAACACGAGGAGGAGGACGAGGCCCCCCGGCAGCAGGCCTTCGCCCTCGACGTCGGAGAGGCCCCGGGCACCTTCGGACGGAGCGCGGACACCGAGCCCGTGCCGGAGACGCCGGGGCGGGCCGAGGCCCTGCTGTCCGGGGACTGGGCTGCCGCAGTTCCGAGCGATGCCGTGGCCCGGCCCCCCGTGGAGCCGACACCTCCGGTACCGCCGGCGACGGCCGAACCGGTCGCGGCGGCGCCCGTCGTCGAGGAGGAGCGCACCACGCTGCCGCCCTCGCTCGGGTTCCGGGCCAGGCCCGGCGCCCAGTCTCCCCTGCCGGAGGAGGAGGAGCTTCCGGCCGCGCCGCCGCCGCTGCCCCCCGCGGCTCCTCTCGCGCCCCCCACGAGTGCGGCGCCGGAGCGTCCACCCGAGATCCCGAGCCGCCCACGCGAGAGTCGCGGCAAGCTCGACATCCCCTCCGACGCCGAGTTCAACGGCGAGCTGCTCCGGCGTGTGCGCGAGTCCTACGGCCTGTCGTTGCAGCAGGTTGCGGAGCGCACCCGCATCACCCGCATCCACCTGGAGAACGTGGAGGCGGACCGCTACGACCATCTGCCGGCGACGGTGTACCTTCGAGGGATCCTGGTGAACCTGGCCCGCGAGCTC
>DASXGF010000242.1:0-4363 GCA_036489275.1 Myxococcaceae bacterium
GAGCCTGCTCCAGTTCAGCCGCCGCTCGCAGGAGGGCGACCGCCGTCCCTTCGACCTGAAGCGCTGCGTGGAAGACGCGGCGTTCCTCTTCCGCGCCCAGCTGAAGAAGTCGCCCGAGGCCTCGCTCGAGGTCCAGACCGACGCCGAGCTGCCTCCGGTCATCGGAGACACGGGCCAGATGGGCCAGGTGCTCCTGAATCTCCTGCAGAACGGGCTCTACGCGCTGGAGGGCAAGGCGGGCGCCCTGACGGTCAGCACCGGCCAGCGCGACACCCACGTCTTCTTCAGCGTCCGCGACACCGGCACGGGCATCGAGCCCTCGGTGCTGCGGCGCATCTTCGAGCCGTCCTTCACCACCAAGCCGCCGGGGCAGGGCACCGGGCTCGGCCTGGCGATCGCCTACCGCATCGTCCAGGACCACGGCGGCCGCTTCGAGGTGCAGAGCGCTCCCGGCGAGGGCTCCACCTTCACCGTCCTTCTTCCGATTCCCCCAACGTCTTTCCCGTCCGTGAGGAACTGATGAGCAAGCGCCCTGGCAAGATTCTGGTGGTGGACGACGACAAGGTCGTCCTCCGCGCAGTCACCGAGATACTTCAACGAGAGGGTTACACGGTCGTCGCCATCGACGACGCGGTGGAAGGACTCGCCGCCTCCAAGGATCCCACGGTCGACGTGGCGGTTCTCGACATCCGGATGCCGCACCTGTCCGGGATGGACTTGCTCCGCGCCATCAAGCAGGCGCGGCCGGACGTGGAGGTGGTGATGATGACCGCCTTCGCCACGGTGGAGACGGCGGTCGAGGCGGTGAAGGCCGGCGCCTACGACTACCTCACCAAGCCCTTCTCCAACATCGACGAGGTGAGTCTCACCGTCGCCAAGGCGCTGGAGCGGAAGCAGCTCAAGGACCGCACCCGCGTCCTCGAGGAGCAGCTCAGCGTCAAGGGCCAGTTCGAGGACCTCATCGGGCAGTCGTCGCAGATGCGCGCGGTCTTCAAGCTGGTGGAGACGGTCAGCTACTCCAGCGCCACCGTCCTCATCCAGGGCGAGAGCGGCACCGGCAAGGAGCTGGTCGCCCGGGCCATCCACTACCGGAGCCCGCGCAAGGACAAGCCGTTCATCGCGGTGAACTGCTCGGCGCTGACCGAGACCCTGCTCGAGTCCGAGCTCTTCGGGCACGTGAAGGGCAGCTTCACCGGCGCCACCGCCAACAAGAAGGGTCTGTTCGAGGCCGCCGACGGCGGGACCATCTTCCTCGACGAGATCGGCGACGTGCCGCCCGCCACTCAGGTCCGCCTGCTCCGCGTCCTCCAGGAGGGCGAGGTGAAGCGCGTCGGCGCGAACGAGACCATCAAGGTGGACGTCCGCGTCATCGCCGCCAGCAACATCGACCTCAACCGGGCCAAGGACCAGGGCAAGTTCCGCGAGGATCTCTTCTACCGGCTGAACGTCATCACCGTGTCGCTGCCGCCGCTGCGTGACCGTCCCGAGGACGTCCCGCTGCTCGCCGGCCACTTCCTGCGGCTGTACGCGGGGAAGATGGGCAAGAAGGTCACCGGCATCTCTCCGCAAGCGATGGAGGCGCTGGTCTGCCACCGCTGGATGGGCAACGTCCGCGAGCTGGAGAACGTTCTCGAGCGCGCGGTGGTGCTCACCTCGCGCGAGGTGGTGGACGTCGAGGATCTGCCCCAGCAGCTGCGCGAGACGCCGGGCGGCGGCGGGGACGTCGAGGTGCTGAGCCTCGCCCATCTCCCCTACGCCGAGGCCAAGCGGCTGGCGATGCGGGCCTTCGAGCGCCGGTACCTGTCGGCGCTGCTGGAGAAGAGCGGGCACAACGTGTCCAGCGCCGCGCGCGCTGCCGGCGTCGACCGCAGCAACTTCCGTCGCCTCCTGAAGCAGTACGAGGTCGTCCGTGGGCCGCTGCAGCAGTCGCTGCCGAAGCCCAAGGCCGAGCCGATGAGCGCCTAGAGAATCTCCGGAGGTCCGCCGTCCTGGGC
Source organism: Myxococcaceae bacterium (assembly GCA_036489275.1). Classification (GTDB taxonomy): domain Bacteria; phylum Myxococcota; class Myxococcia; order Myxococcales; family Myxococcaceae; genus RPRB01. The sequence continues at coordinate 1,995 of DASXGF010000242.1, forward strand.
ACAGCGACCCGGGCGGCGTCCCTGACGGGACAAAGAGGGCCTGCCCGGCGCGCGCCGGGCGGGCCCTCGCTTTTTTCAGCATGAGCAGCCCACCGAGGTCGACGCTCGGCGTCGTGGTCTGGCAGTGTCCGCCGCCCTGATGGCCGGGCGCGCGGGGAGATGGCTGCGAGGAGCACTCTGGGTGGCGGTGGCCGCGTTGGCGGTCGTCGTGGGCGTGGCCATGTGGCGAACGTCCACGACCGGGCCGGCGCGGGCGTTGCGGCGGGAGATCCTCGCGCGGGCGCAGGCGCGGTTTCCGCGACCGCCCCACGTTCCTTCCCCCCTTCCGGCGACCTTCGCGGAGGGCGCGGCGGCGCCCTGGAGCGTCCTTGCGACGCTGGAGGCCTCCTCGGCGGACGTGGAGCTGTGCCGCGCGGTGCGCGATGGGGAGCAGCCATTCGAGGCCCTCTCCGAGTCGTGCCGGCGAGAGCTCAGGTCCGCGAGCGAGCCGCTGGCGGCGCTGCTCCTCGCGACGCACGCCGCCGAGGCCGGTCCGCCGCCGGGGCTCGGGACGCTCGATGCACCCACCCCCCTGGAGAGGCCTCGTGGCTGGTCGACATTGCCCTACGCGGCGAAGCTGGGAGCGCTGCGAATGCGGCAGCTCCTCTCGCAGGGGGAGCTAGCCGGCGCGGTGGAGGCCTGTGTCGATCTGCAGGGGCTCGCCCGGGATGCGTCCTGGGGCACGGGGCTCGCGGGGCGGTTGGCGGCGCTCGCGGTCGAGGAGGTGGGGTTCCGGCCCTGTGCAGCTGCTCTGGATGCTGCGCCGCTCGCGGTGAAGCGCGCCGCGATGGTGGCGCTGGGACGGGTGGAGGAGGGGACACCGTCCCTTCCGGTGGTGCTGCGCGAGTACGCGCTCGGGGCGCGGGCGCAGGCCTTCGCTCCCTACCTCGGTGCGCCGGAGGACCTTCCGCCGCAGGTCGTCACCTGGGCACGCGAGAATGCACCCGTGGGCCGCACCGACTGGCGGTTCACGCTCGCCCTGGGGGACGCGTGGCACCGGATCGACGCGCGCCTCGAGTCGGCGGTTGCGGCGGCGGCGCTCCCGATGCCCGAGCGGGCCGAACGGCTCGATGCCATCGCGGCCGGTGAGCGTCCGTGGCTGAATCCGCGGGCGGCCTTCGCGTTCCCGCAGCTCGGGCGGGTGGCACGCTCCGATGCCCGTGCCCGGGCACAGGTCCGACTGCTCCGGGCGGCGGTTGCCGCGGACGCGTTCCGGACCGAGCAGGGGCGCTGGCCCTCCGCGGTCGAGCTCGCGGCGGCGCTGGGCGGCGGAAGCGTCCCCAGCGTCGAGGTGCACGACGACGTCGCCACCCTCGTCGACCTGACGGTGCCCCGGGGTGAGCTCGCGGTCAGCGTGCGCCCCGACGGTCCGGCCGCCCCTCGGTGAATCCCGCGTTGGCGGGGGGCTCGGGTCCCTGCACGATCCTGGGACCGACCGTCCCGGCGACGGGGCAGGGCTGTCCTGGTACCGATGGCAGCGTGCGGGTTTGGCGCGTGGCATGCGCCATGCGTGCCAGACGGGCCGAGAGGGAGGGTCTCTCCGTGATGGTCTTCCGACTCGCGGCGCGCTCGCTGCTCAGGAACCCCGCGCTCTCGCTCCTCTGCATCTCGGCCCTCGGGCTCGGGATCGGGGCGAATGCCACGGTCTTCGCCTTCGTCGACAAGATGCTGCTCGAGCCGTTCCCCTTTCCGCAGGCGCGGCGGGTGATGGCCCTGGAGGCGAGCCCGGGGCGCGATCGCCGGCAAGTCCCGGTGCCCACCTTCGAGGCCTGGGTGGCAGACACGCGGACGCTGGAGGCCCTCGGCGGGTATCGGTGGTGGGAGGTGAATCTCACCGGCGTTCACGAGCCCGAGCACCTCGTCGCCTACCAGGTGACCGCCAACCTCTTCCGGGTCCTGGGCGTCGCTCCGGCCCTCGGGCGTGACTTCCTCGACTCCGAGGCGACCGGCGGCAACGAGCACGTGGTGGTGCTCTCCCACGCGACCTGGCAGCGGCGCTTCGGAGGGGATCCGGACATCCTCGGGAAGTCGGCGATGCTCGATGGCCAGAGCTACACCGTGGTGGGCGTCATGCCCCCCGACTTCCGGTTCCCGAAGGCGGCCGCCCTCTGGGCACCGCTGGTGGTGACCGAGGAGATGCGCGAGGCCCGGGCGAGCCACATCCTCTTCGGCGTGGGGCGGATGCGGCCCGGCGAGACGGTGCGGACCGTCCAGGCCGAGCTCAGCGCCACCTCCGCCCGGGTGCAGGCGCTCCATCCTGGCTCCGAGGTCGGCCACGCCGCGCAGGTCTTCGACCTTCGCGACTATGGAGATCCGACCGCCCGCTTCAT
>DASXGF010000258.1:0-2665 GCA_036489275.1 Myxococcaceae bacterium
ACCAGGTTCTGGATGCCGGCGTCGGGCTTCCGATACTCGCTGCCCTCGCACGGCAAGAGCACGACGTCGTACCTGGCCAGCGTGGCGGGGTCACCCCAGAGGTTCGCTGCGGGTGGGCTGCCGCCGTCGGCGAGCTGCAGCGGCGGTGGGCTGCCCTGCGGCGTCACGTACATGTGGACCCGTCCACCACCGTCGGGCCGCGAGAACTCCTGCGTGTCGATGCCCATCTTGAGGAGAAGGCACTCGAACGGGTCCGCCGAGCCGGTGGCGATGGCCAGCTGCGGGATGTCGCCCTCGCTCTTGCTCCGCGGAAGCCGCTGCTGGTTGACGTCGGTCAGCGTGGTCGTGTTGCAGGCCGGCACTGCGGGGATGGTCACCACGCGACGCCACTTCCCGATCTGCATCACCAGGGGGAAGCTGGTCCCGGCGGGGACGTTCCGGAGGGTGAAGGTGCCCGTCGCGTCGGTGAGCCCGGAGACCAGCGGATCGCCGCTGGTGGGGCTCCCGCAGCGATCGCAGATCAGGCCCTGAGGGATCGGCTTCACCTCTCCGTTCGGGACGTAGACCACGGCGTTGTAGAGCGGGACCTGACCGCTGGGGTCGAAGACCTGACCCGTCAGATTCGTGCTGCCGCCGCCGGTGCACGTCACCTGGGCGCACTGGAGATTGACGCAGCTCGGCCCGGCGTCGGGCGGCGGCGGGGGGAAGCCACCGTCGGGCACCGGGGGAAGCGGCGTGCCGACCGGAGCGCACTCGCCCTGGATGCAGACCTGCTCGAGGCCGCAGTCGATGGCGCTGGTGCAGCTCGGCGGCGCGCAGACGCTGTGCTCGCTGCAGCTCGAGCCGGTCGCGCAGTCCTTGTTGCCGTTGCAGTGGTTGCCCACCGGAACGCAGCTCGAGTTGATGCAGCTGTTGCCCGCATCGCAGTCACCCGAGCGCGAGCACTGAGGCAGCCGCACGCACGCGCTCGCAATGCAGGACGCGCCTGCGCTGCAATCGGAGTCGTGCGAGCACTGCGTGTCGACGCGCCCCGAACAGGCAGCCACGACGACCAGCGCAAGAAGGACACCGGAAACTGCGGAAGAGATAGGGACCGAAGACGGCCGGCCGAGCACGTGCTGAGTATGTCGTGCCTTCGGTTGCAGCGGAATCCGGTAAACACATGAGCGCGGAAGTGCGACGTGTACGACCTGCGCCTCGTCGCTCACGAGGCCGAGGGTTCGACTTCACTCCCCACAATCGCGCGCGCTCGTGAGCCACGCGCAAGTCGCCGAAGCGCCAGCGCGAGTCCGGTCCACACGAGCACGGCGGCGCCGAGCGACGCGATTCCCGCGACGAGCTGCCCTGCCCACCCCAGCGCCTCGCCTGTGTGCAGGAAGCGCAGCCACACCCGCACCTTCCGGCCCGCGGAAAGGTCGGCATAGCGCTCCTCGCGGAGGAGCTTGCCGCTGAACGGGTTCGCCCGGAGCGGTCGGTCGGGGCACTTCCTGGCCCGCATTGAAGGTGTCTGGCACCTTCAATCGGCCTTCAATCGAGCTCGGGCGCCGCTACCGCTGCCAGCTGGCCCTCGCCGCGAGGGACTCGTCCTTGGCGGCGGCCACGTCGATGAAGGGCCCGACGATCCGCATCGCCCGGCTCACGTAGCCGCGCTCCTCCCCGACCGGAGCGACGTAGAGGAGCGCCTCCTCCGCCGCGTCGCGCCCGGCCAGCTTCCAGAGGAACCAGGTCGCGAGGTAGTGCGACGCGAGGCAGCCGCCCGCGGTGGCGACGTTTCCGCTGGCGAAGAAGGGCTGCTCGAGGACGTGCACCCCGGCGCCCTCGACCAGCGGGCGCGTCGCGTGGTCCGTGCACGCCGGAAGGCCTCCGAGCACTCCGAGCTTCGCGAGCAACAGCGCCCCGGAGCACTGCGAGGCGATCAGCTGACGCCGCGGGTCGAGCTCCAGGCGCGAAAGGATCGCCGGATCCTCCGCCAGCCTCGGCGTCAGCTTCCCGCTCCCGACCAGCACTGCGTCGGCCTCGCGAGCGAACTCCAGAGGCTGCTGCGCGTGAACCCGCACCCCACGTCCCGACTCGACCACCGGCGAGGGCGAGGTGATCTCCGCCTTCAGGCCCGGACGGTTGACCCGGTTGATCATGTAGCTGGCGACGAACGAGTCGATCTCGTTGAAGCCGTCGAAGGTGAGGATCGCGATTCGCATGGCACGGACCTAACGCCCCCGCCCCGCGGTCGAGGGGCTCAGCGACGGCCTCGCCGCAACGGATCACCTCCCGGGCAGCCCGGGGATCACAGTCCGCGAAGCCGGGATTTCGGTCTAGCCCGTGGTTCCATTCATCCCGGGCGTCACCGAAGCCGACCCCATGTCTCATGAATCCCGTAGCATTCGTGCGGCCACCAGGAGGGACCGCCAGATGGACGATCACCGGATTTCACGCCGTGACGCTCTGATCCAGACCGGAGGCACGCTGGCCGCGCTCGCGTTCTTCGAGTCTCCGCTCCTCGCCTGGGGCAAGCCGGGGGAGACGACCATCCCCTTCGTCGACCAGCCGACCGCGCCGCCCCCACCGCTTGCCGGTCTCAACCAGCTCGACTGGGAAGCTCAGAGCGCGGACTCCTGGATCACCGCCAACGAGAAGTTCTTCCGGGTCGGCCACTACGGCGTCCCGG
>DASXGF010000371.1:0-9195 GCA_036489275.1 Myxococcaceae bacterium
ATCGAGGCGATGGCGCGGGTGCGCGAGGCCGGCGCCGACGCCGCGCTGATCGTCACGCGCTACTACAACAAGCCGAACCAGGCCGGGCTGCTCGAGCACTACCGGGCCTGCGTGCGGGCGCATCCGGGCTTCCCGATCGTCGTCTACAACGTGCCGGGCCGGACGGGCGGCGACATCCTCCCCGAGACGATGCAGCGGCTGTGCGAGCTCGACGAGATCGTGGCCATCAAGGAGGCGACGGCGAGCATGATCCGCGCGGTGGACCTGCGCGAGAAGTGCGGCCCTCGCCTGACGATGCTCTCCGGGGACGACTTCACCGTCGCGCCCTTCGTGGCCTGCGGCGGCGAAGGCGTCATCTCGGTGTCCTCCAACGTCGCGCCCCGGCTGATGGCGGACCTGGTGGAGGCGGCACGCCGTGGTGAGCGCGACCGGGCCCTCGAGTTTCAAGTGCGGCTCAATCCGTTGCACCGGCTGCTGTTCGTGGAGCCGAACCCCATCTCCGTGAAGTGGGCTCTCCACCTCATGGGCATGTTCGGTCCGGAGATCCGGCTCCCGCTCGTGCCACTGGGAGAGCCGCACCGGATCGCGCTGGCGACGGAGCTGCGGCGGCTCGGGCTGCTGAGCTGACGTCAGGGTAGGTGACTGATGCGAACCCCGGCTGTGCCTGTCTCGGCCGGAGGAACGCGTTAAGAGGTTGCCCCGATGCCGACCGGGACCCGGGCCTCGACGGGCGTGCTCTTCGCCCTCTGCTCCATCTTCATCGTGCAGATCGGCGCGGCCGCGTCGACCGCGATGTTCGCCCGCATCGGGCCCGCCGGCACCGCCTGGCTGCGCCTGTGCTGGGCGGGCCTGATCTTCCTCGCCCTCGCCCGGCCGCGCTTTTCCTCGTTTCATCGGCGCGACCTGCTCGCGGCGCTCGTCCTCGGCGTCGTCAGTGGTGGCATGACGCTCACCTTCTTCGAGGCCATCAACCGGATTCCCCTCGCCACCGCCGTGGCCATCGAGTTCCTCGGCCCGCTCGGCGTGGCCGTGATGCGACGGGCGAGCCGGTGGGGGCTGGTGTGGCCGCCGCTCGCTTTCGCCGGCGTGCTCCTCGTGACCCGGCCCTGGGCCGGCCTCACGGACGGGGCGGGCATCGCCTTCGCGCTCACCGCCGGCATCTGCTGGGGGGTGTACATCCTCCTCACCCAGCGCATTGGCCAGCGCTTCCACGGAGTCGCCGGCCTCGCCGTCTCGATGCCCGTCGCCGCCCTCGCCACCACCCCGCTGGGGATCGCCTCGGCGCACGGGAACATCACCCCGCTGGTCCTTCTCGCCTGCGTGGGCCTCGCTCTTCTACTCCCGGTCATTCCCTACACGCTCGAGCTGCTCGCGCTCCGCCGTCTGGATGCCGGCACGTTCGGCACCTTGATGGCCGTCGAGCCCGCGGCGGCCGCGCTCGTAGGCGCGGTCATGCTCCGGCAGATCCCCGGCTGGGGGCCGGCTGCCGGCATCGCCCTCGTCACCATCGCCGCCATCGGCGCCGCGCGGACGGGCCGGGGCGCGGAGCCATCCGCCGAGGCTGTCCCCGCGCCCGGCTGAGCTTCCGGAGCGCGTGACCGCTTCTGGATCTAGAATTGCCTTCCACTGAGGGCGCGGAAGGGGCGAAGGCGCTAGAAGGCCACCCTCATGGCCACCGGGCGGACCTCGACGGGCGCGGTCCTCGCCCTCTGCTCCATCTTCATCGTGCAGATCGGCGCGGCCGCGTCGACGGCGATGTTCGCCCGCATCGGTCCCGCCGGCACCGCCTGGCTGCGCCTGTGCTGGGCCGGGCTGATCTTCATCGCCGTGGCCCGGCCGCGGCTCTCCACCTTCCATCGCCGTGACCTGGCTGCGGCGCTCGCTCTCGGCGTCGCCAGCGGCGGCCTGACGCTCAGCTTCCTCGAGGCCATCGACAGAATCCCACTCGCGACCGCCGTGGCCATCGAGTTCCTCGGTCCGCTCGGCGTGGCAGTGATGCGACGGGCGAGCCGGTGGGGGCTGGTGTGGCCGCCGGTGGCATTCGTCGGCGTGCTCCTCGTCACGCAGCCCTGGGCCGGCCTCACCGACGGGGCGGGCATCGCCCTCGCGCTCGCCGCCGGCGTCTGCTGGGCCGCCTACATCCTCCTCACCCAGCGCGTCGGCCAGCGGTTCCACGGGGTCGCCGGCCTCGCCATCTCGATGCCCGCCGCCGCGCTCGCGACGACGCCGCTGGGCCTCCTCCAGGCGCACGGGAACATCACTCCGATGGTCCTCCTCGCCTGCCTCGGGCTCGCGCTGCTCGTGGTCTTCCCCTACACGCTAGAGCTGCTCGCGCTCCGCCGTCTGGATGCCGGCACGTTCGGCACGCTGATGAGCGTCGAGCCGGCTGCGGCCGCGCTCGTGGGTGCGGTGATGCTCCAGCAGATCCCTGGCTGGGGGCCGGGCCTCGGCATCGCCCTCGTCACCGTCGCCGCATTCGGTGCCGCGCGGACAGGCCGGGGCGCGGAGCCGTCGGCAGAGGCAGCGGCCCCCGCGCCCGGCTGAGCGCGGGGAGCGTCTGACCGCTTCTGCACGCGGGACGTCGCTCCACGCGCAGAGCCGGCCACCGTCGGCCCAGGCCCCATCCGCCTTCGAGCAGCGGAGGTCAGTGCGACATCCGGGCGCACGTCACCGGGCGGCCGTGGGCCGTGCTACACCCCTCGGCCGTGGGAGCCACCACCCTCCTCGTCGCGGGCGTGCCGGGTCGCATGGGTTCGGCCGTCGTGCGCGCCGCGAACGAGGAGCCCGCCGTGAAGGTGGTCGGCGCCGTCGCCCGTCCGGGAGCGCCGTCCCGGGGACGCGACGTGGGCACGCTCTCCGGCGTCTCGGCGCTGCACCTGCCACTCCGCGACGACTTCTCCGCTGCGCTCATGGAGGTCCGGCCCGACGTCGCGGTGGACTTCACCAACCCCGAGGCCGCCACCGACTTCGCCGACGCCTGCGCCCGGCAGGGCGTCCCCTTCGTCACCGGGACCACCGGCTTCACGCCGCCGCAGCGCGAGCGCCTCGACCGGGCCGCGGCCCGCATTCCGATCGTCATCTCCCCCAACATGTCGGTGGGCGTCCACGTCATGCTCGAGGCCGCCTCGCTCCTCGGCCGCGTTCTCGGCACCGGCTGGGATGCCGAGGTCCTCGAGCTTCACCACCGGCTCAAGAAGGACGCCCCGAGCGGCACCGCCCTCCGCCTCGCCGAGGTGGTGGCCAAGTCGCGCGGACAGGACGCGTCGGTGATGCGCCTGGCGCGCGCGGGTCAGGTCGGCGAGCGCCCGCACGGGGAGATCGGCGTGCAGACCCTCCGCGGCGGCGACGTCGTCGGCGAGCACACCGTCTTCTTCCTCGCCCCCGGCGAGCGCATCGAGCTCAGCCACCGCGCCACCAGCCGCGACCAGTTCGCCAAGGGAGCGCTGCGTGCTGCGCTCTGGGTTCGCGGCCAGCCTCCCGGCCAGTACGGGATGCGGGACGTGCTGGGGCTGTGAGCGACGCGCCGGCGACCGTCGACACCGTTCACGTGGGGCTCGGCGCGAACCTCGGCGATCCCGAGCGCATGCTGGTCACCGCCGTCGAGGACCTCCGGCGCCTCCCCGACGTGGACGTGCGCCGCTGCTCCTCGCTCTACGTCACGGCGCCCATCGGTCCCCCGCAGCCCGAGTTCCGAAACGCCGTCGTCTCGCTCACCACCACCCGCGGCCCGGCCTCCCTGCTGGCTGCCCTCCTGGACATCGAGCGGGTGCGCGGGCGCGTCCGGGCCGAGCGCTGGGGTCCGCGCCTGCTCGACCTGGACATCCTCCTCTGGGGAGACCGGGTGGTGGACGAGCCCGGGCTGCGCATCCCGCACCCCGAGCTGGCCCGGCGACGTTTCGCCCTGGAGCCCCTCGCCGAGCTGGACCCCGGGGCGCGGCACCCCGTTCTCCAGAAAACGGTCGCCGAGCTGCTCGCCGCCGTGAGAGATCAACCCCTGCAGCGAGTCGATTCCGTGCTGTGGAGACCTCGATGACGATGGCCGTCGCCGCCCTGGCGCTTCTGCTCGCCCAGGGCCAGCCCCTTCCCCCCGGACACCCGTCCGTCAGTGGCGGCGTGGTGCCCGCGAAGCCGCTGAGTGACCAGGCATCGCAGAACGACTCCGCGCTTCCGCCCAACCACCCACCGCTCGACCCAGGTGTCTCCGGCGGCACCGGCGCGCTTCCCCCTGGACACCCGGCGATTCCCCCCGGCGAGAGCGCGGGGACCCCCGGCGCCCAGACCGGGTCCTCCGCGGAGGGCCTGCCCGCCGGCCACCCCAGCGTGGCCCCGGGCGCGGCAGCGCCCACCTCCGACGAGCTCATCCGGCGCATGGATTCCACCCCGGACCTCAAGACCCGGGCCAAGCCCTTCGAGGTCTCGGCGGCGATCGGCAAGCTCTACTACGGCCGGGGCCGCTGGGCCGACGCTCGAGACTTCTTCACCCAGGCAGAGAAGACCGCCGAGCCGGTTCGAGCCCTCTTCCTGGAGCAGAAGAAGCTGGCGAAGGGCACGCTGCCCGACGCCTCGGCCGCCGGATGCCGGCTGTCGAGCGACATGGCCGTGGACAAGGTCGCGGAGAAGGCCCGCAGCCTCGCCGCCCAGAAGCAGCCCGGACCGGCGGGGGCGTGCGCCCTCGAGGCGCTCGGCCCGGTGCTCGACTCCACCGCGCTCCTCGGGAACAGCCTCGCGCTCCTCGGCGACCCGAAGGGCGCGCTCGCCGCGTACGAGCGGGTCCTCCAGCTCCAGCCCCGGAACAGCGCCGCGCTCTACGGACACGCCGCCCTCACCTTCGACCTCAAGGGAGACGACCTCGCCGCGCTGAAGTCCGCGCGCAAGGAGCTGCTGACCTCCGTCGAGGTGGCCCCGACTGCCTCGCACGCCGCCTCGGCGAAGGCGCTCGCCCAGCGGATCGACCAGGTCATCGCCGCGGGTGGGGCCACGAAGTTCGCCCGCGCCCAGGAGAAGTCGCGCGCCGAGGCGCGTCCCGCCGTCGCCGCCGCGCCGCCCATGGCGACCGGGCCAATGGCAGCGGCACCTCCATCGCCCGCCGGCTCCGCCGCGTCCGGTCCGGCGGCGCCTCCCCAGCTCAGCAAGGAGACCATGGAGGCGTTCCAGAAGGCCGAGGTGACGCCGGAGATGCAGGCCAACTTCGCCAGACTCATCGACTCCGGCGAGGCGAAGCTCGTGGCCAACAAGTACCAGGACGCTCTCGACGACTTCCGCCAGGTCATGCCCTACCAGCCCAACAATTCCCGGCTCCGGGCGGGCCTGGCCTGGGCGCTGGTCGGGCTGCAGCGCCAGCCGATGGCGGACAACGTGTGGCGCGTGGCGGTGACCTCGGACCCGGGGGCGGTCGACGCGCTGGGCGACAAGCTGTCCAAGGCCGGCAACCGGGACGGGGCGCGCGCTCTCTGGACCAAGCTGCAGGCCACCGCGCCGGACTACGCCTCGCAGTCCGGCGTGCAGAAGAAGCTCAGCGGCTCGCCGTGAACGCGCCGGTCGGCGTGGCGACCGGCACCTCCTTCATCGTCGCCGGGCCCGCCAGCGTGGGCACGGCGAAGGTGACCTCGTCGCGGCCGAGGAACTGCGCCGGACCATCGAGCAGCGCCAGAAGCCCGCGGCGGCGCATCCAGGCGACGGACACGGTGAGGAGCAGAGCGGCCGTGGCCATCGTCAGCCGAAGGCCGACGTGGTCTCCGAGCCAGGAGAGCGCAAGCAATCCCGTGGCGTACCCGACACCGAGCACCATGACGTAGAGGCTGCTGACGCGGGCCTGCAGCATCCGCGAGACCCGGCTCATGCAGGTGGCGTTCACCCCGGTGAGCGTGGAGAGGTACGCGCCGCCGAGCACCGCCACCAGCACCACCGCCATCCAGAAGAGCGGCACCAGCCAGTAGGCCACCGCGACCACCCCGAGGGTCAGCGTCATCCGGCTCACCAGGCGCCGGCGCCCCCACCGGTCGGCCAGCGTGCCGGTGAGCACCGCCGCGGCGATGGCTCCCACGCCCTGCGCGGTGGCCAGCAGCGACGTTCCGGTCGCCCCGTGCCCGAAGACGGTGATGGCGTACACGGGGATGAGAGCGATGAACGGCGCGACCAGCACCGAGATGAGGCCGGTCAGCACCAGCGCGGTGCGGATGCCCGCGTCCTCGCGGGCGACCCGGAAGCCGGTGCGGATCTCCGCCCACAGCTCCCCGTGCCCGGGGTGCTCGGGCCTGGGCGGGAGCTGGACCAGCATCAGCGAGACCAGGACGGCGACGAAGCTCGCCGCGTTGCAGAAGAAGGCGGTCGACAGGCCGCCGGCGGCCATCGCCAGCGCCGCGAGCGAGGGGCCGATGATGCGGCCGAGGTTGTACTGCGCCGAGCTGAGACTGAGCGCGGAGAGGAGGTCCTCGGCCGGCACCAGCTCGGCGAGCAGCGAGGAGTAGACCGGGGAGACCAGGGCGTTCACGCACCCGGCGAGGAAGGCCAGCACCGCGACCGCGGGCACCGAGAGCCGCCCGGTGAGGGCGAGCACCGCCAGCACCGCGGCGAGGAGCGTCTGGGCGGTGTTGAGGACCGAGAGGAGGCGCCTCCGGTCGGTGCGGTCGGCCAGCGCGCCGGCCAGCGGCCCGAGCACCAGCGAGGGGAGGTACATCAGCGCCGCGACGGTGCCGGTCCAAGCGGCGCGACCGGTCGCCTGCGTAACGTAGACGCCCACACCGATGGTCTCCATCCACGTGCCGACGTTGGAGATGAAGGCGCCCAGCCAGAAGCGGACGAAGTTCGGATGGCGAAAGGCGCGAAGCGAGGACAGGCGGTCCTGCCTCGCACGTGCCGGGCGAGCGACGGCGAGATCCAAGAGAGGGTGACCGGAAGCAAGACTACTCCGTCGTCGGGAGTACCGCAGGCACAGTCCGGCTCGTTTCCTTGCATCGAGGGCTTGCGGCGCGGGGAGGGTCCCTGGCAATGAGGAGCACCGGAGCCCACCCGTGCTCGCCTTCGTCGACACGCCGCGTCCCTCGAATCCCCGCCGCCGTGCAGTACGGGGGCCGCTCTTCGCCCTGGCTGGAGCGATCGCGCTGTACGTGGCGCTCTGGGTCATTCCCTGGAGGCTCAAGCCCTCCACGGGGCAGGGTGCGCTCCGCGTCTACCAGGTGCGACAGGACGGTCGGCTCGACCCGCTCGCCGAGGGCGGAACGCTGCCCGCGGGGGCGACCCTGGCCTTCGGCGTGAGCTCGGAGAAGGAAGCGTCGGTGGTCATCCTCGCCCTGTATCCGCGGCGGGTGTTGCTGGCGAGCCCCTCCACGCCCGCGACCGGGGCCATCGAGCGCGTGCGTCCCGGTGGCGCCACCGTGCTCGCCGATCGCCCGACCGTGGGGAAGGTCCCCGGAGTGGTCCGGTTCCTCGCGGTGTTCTGCAAGAGCGCGCTTCCGCCGGACACGGTGCTCAAGGCCGGCCAGCGGGCCCTCGCCGTCGGCAAGGGCGATCCGGACGCGGTGCAGACGCTCGACCTCGGCTGCGGTGAGGCCTTCGCCGGGGCGCGGATTGCACCGCTCTAGGGTGTCGCCGCCCTACTAGACCGCGGTCGCCCAGTACTTAGATAAGCCGTGCGGCGAGCAGGTCCTGCACGTCGATGAGCCCCACCGGGTGCCCGTCGGCGTTCACCACCGGGAGCTGGTCCACGTGGGCCTCGCGCATCAGGGCCGCGGCGGTGAGCGCCAGGTCTTCTGGCGACACGCAGCGGGGGTGATGCCCCATGACCGCCGAGACCGGGAGATCGAAATCCGTCTTTCCCTTCTCTACCATCCGGCGCAAATCGCCGTCGGTGAAGATGCCCACCAGCCGGCCCGAGGAGTCGATGACGTTGGTGGCGCCGGGACGTCCGGGGGTGTTGGTCATCACCACCACCGCCTCGTGCAGCGGCGCATCGGCCCGCACCACCGGGTTGGCCTGACCGGCGCGCATGACCTCGAGGACCCGCATCACGCTCCGCCCGATCTTCCCGCCGGGGTGGAGTGCTGCGTACTCCTCGCTGCTGAACTGGCGCGTCTTGAGAAGGGTCATCGCCAGCGCGTCGCTCACCGCGTGCAGCGCCGCCGAGCTCGCGGTGGGCACCAGCCCGAGAGGACAGGCCTCCGGGATGGCCCCCACGTCCAGCACCACGTCCGCGCCGCGGGCGAGCGGCGAGTCCCCATCTCCGGTGATGGCGACGACCTGGGCGCCGAGGCGACGCAGCGAGGGCAGGAGCCGGACCAGCTCCTCGGTCGAGCCGCTGTTGGAAAGCGCCAGCACCACGTCTCCGCGGCTGACCCGCCCCAGGTCCCCGTGCACGGCCTCGGAGGGGTGGAGGTACAGCGACGGAACGCCGGTCGAGGCGAGCGTCGCCGAGAGCTTCTGGGCGATGAACCCCGGCTTGCCGAGCCCGGTCACCACGATGTGGCCCTCGCAGGCCCGCATCAGCTCGAGCGCCCGGATGAAGCTCGCCCCGAGACGGCCCTTCGCGCCGAGGATCGCCGCGGCCTCGGCGTCGAGCACGCCGCGGGCGTAGGCCAGGGCGTCGGTGCGCTGTGCTGCCCTCCGCCGCGAGGCCGAAGGCCGGGAACGCATGCGGGCTGGTCGGGGGACGGGTCGGCGCATCGCGGGGTCGAGAAGGCGCTCATACCGCGAGGGGACGGTCGAGGCTAGCGTGCGCCGTCCGTCCCACCCGTGCGGACCCTCTTCACCCTCGTCCTCTTCTCCTCGACGCTGGTCGCGGTCGTTCTCCGTCCCCGGGGAATCGCCGCCGGATGGTGGACCTGCGCCGCGGCCGGCATCGCCCTGGCCTTCGGCCTCGTCCGGCCGGTCGAGGTCTGGGCGCTGATCGGGGTGGCACACCAGGCGCTGCTCTTCCTCCTGGCCTTGCTTCTCCTGTCGGCGCTGCTCGAGGCCAGCGGCTTCTTCGAGTGGGCGGCAGTGCTGGCGGCCCGCTCGGCGCGGAGCGGCGCGGGGCTGCTGGGCAACATGCTCCTGCTCGGTGCGCTGATCACCATCGTCCTCTCGCTCGACACCACCGCTGTCATCCTCACCCCGCTGGTGGTGGCGGCGGTGCAGCGGCTCGAGGTGCCGTCGCGCCCGTACATCCTGGTCTGCGCCTTCGTGTCCAACGTCGCATCGCTCTTGCTGCCGGTCAGCAAC
>DASXGF010000399.1:0-8055 GCA_036489275.1 Myxococcaceae bacterium
GGCCACTCAAGGACCTCCTCGAGAAGTTACCCATCTTCGGGGAGATGACCGATCAGCTGAACCCGGACGAGAAGGAGCTCGGAAAGATCGAGGCGCTCTTCGACTCGATGACCGAGAAGGAGCGCCTCCGTCCCTCGCTCATCGACGACAGCCGGATGAGCCGCATCGCGCGGGGCTCGGGCCGCAAGAAGAGCGACGTCCAGGAGCTGCTGCAGAAGTACGGGATGATGCAGCAGGTGATGGGGGCGGTGGGCCAGAACCCTGGGCTCCTCGGCCGCATCCCGGGCTTCAAGCAGCTGGGCCAGCTCTCGAAGCTGAAGAACATGGACCTGTCCCAGGTCTTCGGGAAGGACGCGAAGATGATGGAGCAGGCCCTCGGGGGCGGCGCGATGCCGATGCAGATCCCCCAGGTCGCGCCGGGCTACACCCCGCCGATGGGCGCGGGAGCGATGGCCCGGGCGCGCCTGATGGGCTACTCGGACCAGCCGATGACCAAGCAGGTGGACCGCGACGCACTCCGCGACAAGCGGAAGCGCGAGCGGCAGGCCCGGAAGAAGAACCGCAAGCGGCGCTAGGAGCTCAGCGGAACGCCTGGGGCAAGTAGTTCCATCGAGCCCTAGCTGGACGGTCTCGGGACTGCACTGCACGGTCCCGGTGGCGACCGTCGAGCGGCCTCTTCAGACGTCGCGGCGGAACGCGGCGATCTCCTCGACCGAGCGGAGGGCGCGGGCGAGGCTCCGGCCCGCCACGTCGTCCCGGAGGCGCTGCCAGGCGGCGCTCGTACCCCACCGCCGCGACGCCAGGGCGAGCGCCCAGAGGCCCAGCGGGATGGCCGCGTACCCCACGGCGAGATTGGCGAGGAGCCAGGGCCAGCCCACCGCTCGCTGGAGGTCGAGCCCGAAGAGGGCCCGGCCGAGGACGAGGGCCAGCGGAGTCCAGAGGAGCGGCGACAGAAGCAGGGTCCAGCGGGTCGCCCGGAGGCGGAGCGCTCGGAGCTGCTCCACTCGGCCCTGGACCTCCGCCACCGGCCCCGCGGGGTCCACCATGGCGAGCAGGAAGACCTGCCGGGCGGCCACGACGGTCGCGACGAGGGCGGCGACGAACAGCGCCGCGCCCGAGGCGACCAGGAGCGGCGCCCCGATCACGCCCTCGACGAACTGCACCAGCCACACCTGCGCGACGATGCCCATCGCCAGCTCGAACACCGGGAGCCAGCCCCACCGACGGAGAGATCCACCGAGGCGCTCGGTCTTCAGCGCATCGAGCGTCGCCACCTCGATCTCCCGGAGCTCGTCGAGGGCTCTGCCCTGGTCTCTCCAGAGATCCCTGAGCTCGTCCAGCTCGTTCATGGTCCTTCTCCTTCGGCTTCCACGTTCATGCGTTCACGCAGGCGCTGCTTGATCCGGTGAATCCTGGTCGAGACGTTGGTCTCGCTGATTCCCAGCACGTCGGCGATCTCCTTCTGGCTCCGCTCGTCGAGGTAGAGCAGCACCAGCGCGCGCTCCAGAGGAGGCAGCCCGGCCACCAGCCCACGCAGGGATCGAAGCCGCTGCTCCAGCTCGCTGCCCTCCCCCGGGTCCGCCTCCGCCGCCACCTCCTCGAGCGGCACGTGCTCACGCCGCCGCCGAGACGAGGAGATCGCCACGTTGAGGGCGATCCGGTACATCCAGGTGGAGAAGCGCCGCCGGGGGTCGTAGCTCGGGAATGCCCGCCAGAGCTGGGTCAGGATTTCCTGCCGGAGATCCTTCCTCTCCTCCTCGGTCCACCCATAGGCGTGGGAGATCTGGACGAGCATCCGGCCGTGCTCCCGCACCAGGGCGACGAACGTCTCGTGTCCGGACACCGTCATGGGCGGGGCTTCGATCCTCACGCCCCGGATGATTCGCCGGGCAAGCGAAGATCTCACACCCCGGAGAATTCGCGAGGTTGCGGGACGGGTCCGGCCCTCTTCAGGGACCGGCCTCGGCTCCGGCACGGGCATGGGCGATGGCGCCCACGTCGAGGAGGTACCGCGCGCTCGGATGCGGCGGCCCGGGCAGCGTCTCCTGCAGCCGGCGGCAGTCCGCCGTCCGGCCGTAGCCGGTGGTCGCGGCGGCGATGGACAGACCGCCCAGCGCGAGGAGCCCGGCTCCGACCGCGACGAAAGCGCCCTCGGAGTGATTGAAGTAGCAGGCCCCGGAGCAGCTGCCGGTCGAGATTCCTCCGACGACCGTCGCCGAGCCGAGCAGGATCAGCGTGCTGGCCAGCACCGTGTCGAGGATCGGTGCGGCGTTCGAGGTGGTGCACTCCGGCACAGCCTGCTGCTCCGCACCCGCTTCGCTGTCGACGTGCGCAGGCGGCCCACGCACGAACGCGTACGAGCATCCCGTCGTCGAGGCGAGGAGACACGAGGCGAGGAGGACCGTCTCCACTGCGTGAGGTCTCATCGCGATGCACCCCCGTGGGGCGACCGGGACGCGCCCCGCATCCGATGAACGCCAGGACGGCGGCATTCGCCACAACAATCGTCGCGCGGACGCGGAGGTCCACGGGTCTCGCGGCGCTTGCGCCGATGTCGGGCTGCTCGTGGATCGCCGGGAACGGACGATCGCGACGCGACCGCGGTCTACTCGGCCTCGCCGGGCGGATCCTCGCCGCGGGGGACCACCAGCCCGCGTGACAGCCGCCGGAGCACCCGCAGCTTCTGCCGCTGCTTGTAGCGGGCGTGGGCGTTCTCGCCCTGCTCGTTCTGCTCGGCGGTTTCCGCGTCCAGCATCTGGAACTCGACCAGGGTGAATCCGATGCGGCCCTTCCGCTCCCGGCGATCGAGCTCGTGCGGCGGCAGCCACTCGTCCAATCGCAGCGGCACGTCCACCACGAAGTTGAGCACCTTGTACCCGCTCCCGCTGAACTCGTTCCCCGCGGCGCTCTCGCGATCCTCGAAGTCCAGGTCGAGGTGAAGCTCGTGGGCGTGCTGGCGGAAGTGCGGGAACTCGAGGAGCAGCGACTTGAACGGGAGCAGCGTGTTCTCGGTCTGCCCGGGAACCACGAAGTTGAAGGGGAACAGCCGCTGGGTCAGGAAGTAGAGGACCGGGAGGATGTCGGCCCGGGTCGGGGTGACGATGCGGAAGCGCGTCTTGTCGTAGACCTGCGCCGCGACGTTCTCCCTCTTTGCCAGCAGCTTCGTGACGAGCGACTCGCGGCTCTTCACCGAGGTGCTGAAGTCGAGGATCGGCAGGCCCTTCTCCCGCGCCTCGGCCAGCACCCCGTTCACCTTCGCGGTCGCCATCCGCGACAGGTCGGCCTCGGAGACGGCGAGCCGGAACAGGAGGTCACGCCCCTCGATGTGCTGCACCACGTGCATGCACTTGAGCACGATGCAGGCGATCCGCCGGAAGCGCTGCGGCTCCTTCACTCCCGAGGCGTAGAGGAAGAGGTCGTGCACCTCCGCCGGCCGCGCCACCACGTCCGCCACCCGGTAGGAGAACGTCCGCCGGAGATACTCCACCGCGTCGGAGAGCACGAGCCGCGCCCAGGCCTCGTCCTCCGGATGGGTCAGGTCGAGCCCGCACAGCCGCAGGAACCGATCCACCTCGTCCCGGTTCCGGAAGTGGAGGCGCCGCCAGTCGACGACCGAGCCGCCGCGCAGGATCAGGCGCACCCGCTCGAGCTCCTTCAGGCCCATCTCGGCCACGGAGCGGACAGGGAGGTCCGGGAGCTTTGGCTCGACGGGAAGGCGCATGGGGGCGGCGCGCCCTTACCAGCCTAGAAGGTGAAGGGAAAGTCCACCGGCTCGCCTGGCTGGTACTTGTGCTTGGGGAAGTTCCAGGACTTCACCAGACCGGAGAGGCAGGTGGCCATGTAGGACGACTTGAACTGGTCGGTGACCGCGCTGACCGACCCCGTCTTGCCCGACGTCTGGATGACCCAGTGCATCACCAGGGTGCCATGCAGATTCGGGTCGCGCGTCTTCTGCTCGTTCACGCAGCGGACGATGGACGGCTTGTTCGCCAGCACCACCGACATGATGTCTCCCTTGGGGAGCCGCTCCGGGACCTCGCTGTTCGAGGAGCCGGGCGCGGGCGGGACGTAGGCGGTCTTCTTCCCGCTGCTCCGGCTCTCCTCGGATTTTGCGCCGCCGGTGCCGAAGACCTCGTCGAAGAGATCGTCCGCCTTGTTTCCCTTGCTCGAGCTCTTCGCGGGCGGATCGGCCGAGGCGACCTGCTCGTCCCCGCCGCCGGACTTGCCATTCGAATGGCGGGAGCCGCGGGTTCCACGGCGGGTCCCGGTACTCTCGCTCGGCGGCACTGCGGGGGTGACCTTGGCCACCGGCGGCGCCACCGGAGGCGTCACCGCCTGCGCGCTGGCGGCGGGAGGCGGCGGGACTGGCTGCGCCTTGGGCGGCTCCGGTGGCGGCGTCACCTTTCCCGGGTCGGGCGGAGGCGGAGCCTGGCGGACCGCGAGCTCGGAGGCCTTCTGGCGCTGCAGCAGGTACCAGCCACCACCACCGACCGCGACCAGGACCACGGCCACCCCGACCCCGATGCCGACGAGGACACCCTTGTTGCTGGGGGACTTCACCGGCCGCGTCGCGTAGGGGTACGCGGGCGTGAAGGTCGGCGGGCGCTCGACCGCGGTGACCGGCGTCCGCGCCTCGCTCCGGGCCGGGCGTCCGTTCAGGGTCGCCGCAGGAACCTCGCCGGTCGGCGGAGGCACCTCGAGGAGGCCGCGCGGCGCGGCGACCGGCTCCGGGGCGGGAGGCGCCGCGTCGGGCTTGCTGAGCGCGTCGATCTCCTCCTTCACCAGGCTGGCCAGGGCGGCCGAGGCCGAGGGCCTCCACCCGCCGGAGTCCGGCACCGGGGTGGGCACCTCGGAGCGGACCGTCCGCATCACGCCGCCCGCGCTGAACGCGGACTCGACGGGGACGGAGACCACCGGCATCGGGCCCGAGGGCGACGACGCCGGAGAGAAGACCGGCCGCTGCGGACGCGGGGCGAGCCATCCCGCCAGCTCGGAGACCTCGGAGAGCGCGACCCAGTCCTCGAACCCCTGCCGCCAGGTCAGGCTGTCCGGGCCGATCTCGCCGCGGTCCCAGTAGTCCTTGATGGCCTCGGCGGTGAGCGGGCCGGTCTGCTTCTCGTCGATGGCGACGTACCAGTCCTGCGCGCGCGGCGGCCCGTCGCTCACCGGGGGAAGGTTGGCCTCCGGGGGCGCCTCCTTCTGGGGCGGTGCGACCGGCTCGTCGTCCTGGCGCTCGCCGAGCGCGCTCTCGAAGGCCGCGCCGATCTCCTCGTCATCCACGTCGCTGAAAATGGAATTCTCTCCGGTGGGTGCGTCCGGCTGCGAGGGCGGCGGGGCCGACTCCTCCAGACCCTTGAGGGCAGCCTCCGCCTCGGCGCCGGGGTCCTGTGGGCGGCGCACCACGATGACGTGGCCGCACTTCTTGCAACGGACCTTGACCCCGTTCGCCCCGACCTTGTCGTCGGAGATCATGTACTGCGCGCGGCAGCTGTCACAGACGAAGCGCATGGAAGTCTGAGGGGTTGCCCAACCAACGAGCGTAGAGGTCGCCCCCCGGCCCGGTCAAGGAACGCCCGCGGAGACGGAGCAGATCTACTTCCGCGTCGGCACCTCGACGTTGGTCGCCACCGCGAGTCGGAGCGCGGCGAGGTCCTCCGACACCGCGAAGGTCATGAGCTCCCGGATCTTCACCTTGCCCGCGACCCGGAAGCTCGAGCCGGTTTCACCCTGGACGAGCTTCTTCACCGCCTCGAGGTCCCCTGCGGTGAACAGCGCACAGCGGACCCCGGTCAGCTCCGCCCCCTCCAGGTAATCCCGGACCGGGTCCGCGTCGGCCCGCCGGAGCACCTCCGGGACGAGCCTCCCCAGGGCGGCCCGGAAGGGCTCGGTCATCACCGACTCGAGCGCGTGCCGCTCGGCCTCGATGACCGGCGCCGGCGCGGTCCAGCGCATCTGGAAGCCGCAGAGGAGCACCGCTCCCTGGAACACCGCGGCCAGCCGCTCGGACGCGAAGCGCGAGGCGAAGATGAGCTCCGGCCGGAGCAGCGCCAGCGTCCGCCCGAGCTGCGCGTGGGTGTCCTTGGCCTGCGGGTCGCCGAAGAACTTGCCGCCGACCTTCAGGCACACCGGCTGGGAGTGGACGATCTCCACGCTGACGAGCGGATCCGGCGCGGGCTCCGTCGAGCGCTTGGCGAGCTTGTCGCGCGTGGCGACGAGGAACGGGGAGAAGAGCTCCACCGCCTCGAGCCCGAGCAGCCGCGCCACGGCCCGGTAGTGGTGAATCTGGTACTCCTGCGCCGTCCCCACGTCGATGCGGTGCTTCTTGGGGACGAGCTGCGCCTGCGCGAGCGGCACCGCCGAGAGCTGCCCGGCGCCCTGGAAGAGGAGCCCCATCAGCTCGGCGAAGGGCGTCCTGACCTTCTGGTGCAGGAGGTGCTGCGCCCAGAGCCGGTCGTTGAGCGTCGCCCGCGGCGTCTCGCGCTTCTTCGCGTAGGGCCCGAGCTTGGTGATGATCTCCTTCTCCGCCGGGCCGGGATCTCCGAGCAGGCCGGCGACGACCTGCGCCGCGAGCCAGGCCCCGTCGTAATCCTTCTTCCGCGCGGCGAGCTCCGCGAGCTGGCTGGCGACCTTCTTCGGATTCTGGGTGTGGGCCAGCGCCCGCCGCAGCGCCTGCATCGCCGCGTCCTCGTTGCCCGAGCCCTGGAGCAGCAGATCGGCGTAGGTCTCCTGGACGGCGGCGTCCTCGGGGAGCCCGGCGGCGGCCACCTTGTAGGCCATCAGCGCGCTCTCCGGCTGCTTGAGGATCTGGAGGTAGAGGTCGCCCAGCGTCCGCCACAGCGCCATGCGGGCCTGCTCGGTGTCGTCGGTCTTCGGGAGCCGCTGGATCATCCGGGCGTAGTTCTCTTCCAGCTGCTTCCACTCCTTCGCCGCGCCGAGCATCGCCTCGATGGAGGTGAAGGCCTCGATGAACAGCGGATCCAGATCGAGCGCGGCGTTGAACGCCTCCACCGCGCGTCCGGTGTCCCGGAGCTCGTCGCGGAGGCTCTCGCCGAGGGCGAACCACACCCGCTTGGCCCGCTGCGCGTCGGCCTGGAGCTCGGGCTGCCCGAGCATCGTCTCGAGGATCTCCGCCGCCTTCCCCGGCTGGCGCGTCTCCCGGTAGAGGACGTAGAGCGCGTCCATCACCTCGAGCGAGCTGGGGCGGATGCGCAGAGCCTGGGCGTAGGCGTCGATCGCCGTGTGGAGATCCCGGAGCCGGTCACGGGCCAGCGCGCCGAGCTCCAGCGCCGCCTCCGCCTTGGCGTCGCCGTCGAGCACGCCCACCAGGGCCTGGCGGTACTCGGCCGAGCGGTCAAACCGCCCTGCCCCGTCGGCGAGCTGGATGAGCGCGCGCAGGCTGGGCTCGTGGCCCGGGTCGATGGCCAGCGCCTTCTCGAAGTGGTTCTGCGCGCGGTCGTGCTGCTTGAGCGCGATGTGGACCTCGCCGATCTGCCAGTACAGCTCGACGATCTCGAGGTCGGTCAGGTCCTCGCGGTGGTGGATGAGGATGGTCTGGAAGACCTTCAGCGCCTGGTCGTGCCGTCCGGACTGCACCAGGAGGTTTCCGTAGCCCTCCAGCGCCGGCAGGTAGGTGGCGTCGAGCTGGTACGCCTCCTCGTAGGCCGCGAGCGCGCGGTCACGCCGGCCGAGCTTCTCCTGCACGTAGCCCATCCGGTACACGTGCCGGCACAGGTCCCTGCTCAGCCCGTCGTCCTGCTCCGTCGCCAGCCGTCCCTTGAAGCCGCGGATGACCACGTCCAGCATCTGCTCGGCGGGCTCCCACCGCTCGCGGGCGATGTAGAGGTCCGAGAGCGGGAGCGCGGCCTCGACCAGCTCGGGGTCGAGCTTGATCGCCTCCTCGTACCAGTGCATCGCCGTGTCCGGGTCCTCGCGCTTCTCGCTGTGGTAGCGGCCCACGGCGAGGAGGGCGAGGGCCTTGGCGGTGGCCTCGCTGGTGGCCTGCGCCTCGGCGACGAGGATCTGCTCGTACGTTTCCCAGTCCTGCTCGGCCTCGGA
>DASXGF010000516.1:0-2141 GCA_036489275.1 Myxococcaceae bacterium
GCGGGTCGAGGCGCAGGGGCGCACCCGCGCGGTGCGGGCGGGCGAGACGCTCACCGTCATCCGCGGCGAGCCGCCCGGAACGCCGCAGCTCGAGACGCCGTCCGGCGCTCCCACCGAGCCGCCGATCCTCATCTCTCCCGAGCCGGGGCTGAAGCTCGCGCTCGAGCCCGCGCCGGGCGGCCTCGGCCCGGTGCGCTTCGCCTGGAAGCCGGTGCCGGACGCGACGGGCTACGTGCTCGAGCTCGCCGGGCCGCGCACGCAGAGCATCCGGACCAGCCAGCCCCTGGTGACCGTGCCCGGTCTGCCGGCAGGTCGGTACCGCTGGACCGTGCGCGCGATGCAGGGCGACGGGTCGCTCGGCCCGGCGGCCACCCGCGCCGTGCAGCTCGTGCCGGGACGCATCAAGCTCGAGGTGAAGGAGACTCCCTGGCAGTGAGGCTCTTCACCGCGATCTTCCTGCTGATGCTCGGGGTGGCCCTGGTCTCCACCGGCCTGGTGGGCCTGCTCGTGCTCTCCGACACCCGGGAGCTCCTCACCCGCGACGCGCAGGAGCTCGCCGCCGAACGCGTGGGACAGGTGACGCTCAAGGCCACCGGCGCGCTGGACGCTCCGGTGCGCGCGGCCACCGCGCTGGCCCGGATCCCCGGCTTCCTTTCCCTGCCCGTGGCCGAGCAGCGCGCGCACCTGGCCGCTCTGCTCACCGAGCGACGCGACCTCACCGCGGTGACGGTCTTCTCCGCGCGGGGCGAGCGTCTTCCCGGGCTGCAGGCCTTCGCGGTGAAGGACCTCCCGCCGACCGAGGTGGCCGAGCACGAGGCCCGCGCCCGCGCTCTGCTCGGGCCGGGACCGGAGGCGGTGCGCTGGAGCCCGGCGACCATCCTCCCCGGCCGTCCGCCGAGCATCACCTTCGCTTTCCCGCTGGGAGATCCGGCCCGCGGCTACGTCGCCGCCGAGCTGTCGCTGGCCGGCCTCGGACGGGCGCTCGAGTCCGAGCACGTGGGCAGCACCGGCTTCGCCTACGTGGTCGACGCGAAGGGCCACCTCCTCGCCGGGCCTCCCGACCACGTCCGCGCGGGGGACGACGCCTCGGGCCGCCCCGCGGTGGCGCCGGCGCTCCGGATGCTGAAGGGCTCGCCCGAGCGCGAGGTCACCTGGGTGGGGAACTTCGGCGAGGGCGATGCGCGCGTGGTCGCCGCCTCGTCGATCCTCCCCGGCCCGGGCTGGGCGGTGGTGAGCGAGCAGCCGCTGGACGCGGCGTACACCCAGGTGCACCTGATGCAGCGGCGCATCGGCCTGGGGCTGGTGGCCGCGGCGGGCGTGGCCCTGCTCCTCGCGCTGGTGTTCTCGCGCGGGCTCACCCGTCCGTTGAAGGGCTTCACCCGAGGAGCGCTGGAGATCGCCCGCGGCCAGTTCGGGACGCAGGTCCAGGTCCAGACGAAGAACGAGTTCGGCGAGCTGGCCAACACGTTTAACTACATGAGCCAGCAGCTTCTGGCCTACGACCGGGAGAACCGCGGCCTGTACGAATCGCTCGAGCGCGGGTACCTCGAAACCATCCTCGCCCTCGCGAACAGCATCGACAGCAAGGACGCCTACACCCGCGGCCACAGCCAGCGGGTCGGCGACATGGCGGCGGAGATCGGCCGCGCGCTCGGGCTGAGCGAGAACGAGGTGAAGCAGCTTCGCTACGGCGGCATCCTCCACGACATCGGGAAGATCGGCATCACCGAGAGCATCCTCTGCAAGCAGACCCAGCTCACGCCGGACGAGATGTCGATCATGCGGGAGCACCCGGCCATCGGCGCCTCCATCGTGGGACCGGTGAGCTTCCTCGGAACCGCGCGCGACGCGGTGCGGAGCCACCACGAGAAGTGGAACGGCACCGGGTACCCCGAGGGGCTCAAGGGCCACGCGATTCCGCTCATCGCCCGGGTGGTGGCCTGCGCCGACACCTGGGATGCCTGCACCTCCACCCGGCCGTACCAGCGGGCGATGGGCGTGCACGCGGCGATGGAGGTGATGAACCGCCTCCGGGGCGTGTCGCTCGACCCGGAGGTGGTGGACGCGCTCGCCCGGGTCCTCGAGAAGAAGGGCGGGTTCGCCGAGACGCCGGCCCCGGCGCGTGCAGTGCCGCTTGCATC
>DASXGF010000602.1:0-8807 GCA_036489275.1 Myxococcaceae bacterium
CCGGCTTTCTTGCGATTGACACTGCGCGCGTTCAGCGCTGCAGCTGCTTCCCGAATGGCGCGAGCGCCAGCATCCCGAACTTGAGGTGCTGGAACGCGAAGGGGATGCCGATGATGGTCAGGGCGAGGCCCACGCCCAGCACCAGGTGGCTGAGGAAGATCCAGATCCCCGCCAGCACGAGCCAGAGCACGTTCAGGGCAAAGCTGCCCACTCCGGCGCCGGGTGCGTCGTCGAAGTCGTGCCCGAACGGGACCAGCCCCAGCTTGGCCAGCTTGAAACACTGCAGACCGAAGGGGATTCCAACCACGGTCAGGCAGAGCAGCACCCCGGCAGCGAGGTACTCGAGGCAGATCAGCCAGCCGCCGCCGAGGATGACCCACAGGACGTTGAGGAGGAAGTCCACGCCTGGATCTACGCCGGACCCGGCCTGGCCATTTCCGATCCGCCGTTCAGCCCCTGGAGCAGGCGCTCGGCCTCCTTGCCGACCGGCCCGTCGACATCGAGGCTCCTCGCCTTCTCCAGCGCAGCCCGCGCCCCCGCGCGATCGCCCTTGAGCTTCATCGCGATGCCGAGGTTCATGTGTGCCCGCGGGTTGTCGTGCTGCTTGGCCAGCGCGGTGCGGAACTCGGCGATCGCGCGATCCACCTCACCGCTGAGCAGCTCCTCCTTGCCTTTCTGGACGTGCGCCTCGGAGTCGTTCACCAGCTCGACGTCGAGCACGCTGCGCCCCGCCACGTTGACCAGCAGGGCGCGGAGGATGCCCGTCCAGTAGAAGGTGAGCCCCTCGGCGGCGACCACCGCGGCCAGAGGAAGATCCGGCAGCAGTGGCTTGCCGCGGAACTTGAAGCGCACCTTGGTGTAGCGGCCGGCGTTTGCCCACTGCCGCAGCGACTCGGTCACCTTCCGCAGCGCCTCGTCGATGGCGCCGGGCTGGACGTCGATCGGAAGCGTGGAGGAAGCCTCGGAAGGCGCCTTCGCCCTCGGCGCCGGCCTGGGCTTGCCGCGGGAGCTGCGAGTCGTCTTCCGCTTCGACGCTGGCGGTCTCTTGCGAGGGGCCATGAACGGCTCCGGACGCTAGCAGACCGCCCCGGGGAGTGCGCTGGACCGGCGCTGTCCCCACGGTGAGGCGCGAATTCCCGACCACGACGACTGTTTCCCGCCGTTCTGATTCCGCCCGGCCCGGGTTGCATCGCTGCGAGGCGGCGCCCAGAACGCGGCCATGCACGAGCTCTCGATCAGCCAGGGCATCGTGGAGTCCGTCTCCGACGCCGTACCCGACGGACGGGTCCTCGCGGTGACGGTCGAGATCGGCAGACTGACCGGAGTCTTCGCCGACGCGGTGCGCTTCTGCTTCGACGAGTGCTCCAGGGGCACGCGGCTGGAGGGAGCCCGGCTGGACATCGTCGACGTGCTGGGCCGTGGCCGCTGCTCGAGCTGCCAGCAAGAGGTCGACATGGAGGAGCTGGTCACCCCGTGTCCGTGCGGGAATCTCCTGCTCGAGATCCTTCGCGGGCAGGAGCTGCGGATCCGGAGCGTGGAGGTGACGTGATGTGCGCGACCTGCGGGTGTTCGGGAACGATCGAGACGGAAGCGATGGCAGGACCGGGGTCCCGCGAGCACGGACATGAGCACGGCGACCCCCAACACCTTCCCGGCTATCACCACGCGCACGATCACGGACACGGGCATCTGCACGCCGGCCATGATCACGACCACGCGGACGAGCACCCGCACGTTCACGCGCACAGCCACGACGACCTGCACGCCCACGACCACGGGCATCGACACGCCGCCCACGACCACGACCACGACCACGACCGTGAGCACTCGCACGCCCATGACGACGGGCACGCGCACGACCACCTTCACGACGATCACCACGACCACGGACACGGGCATCTGCACGCCGGCCACGATCACGACCACCGCGATCCGCGTGCGCGCACCGACGCGGACCCGACGACCGCCCGGACGCTGGAGCTCGAGCAGGAGATCCTCGGGAAGAACCGCCTCCTCGCCGAGCGGAACCGCGGCTGGCTCCAGGGCCGGGAGATCTTCGCCGTCAACCTGATGAGCTCACCGGGCTCCGGGAAGACCACCCTCCTGGAGCGGAGCATCCGAGACCTCGGGAAGGAGATGGCCGTCTCGGTCGTCGAGGGAGACCAGGAAACTCGGCTGGACGCCGAGCGCATTCGCGGAACCGGCGCGCGGGTCGTGCAGATCAACACCGGGACGGGCTGTCACCTCGATGCGCGGATGCTCGAGCGCGCGCTGCGCGAGCTGTCCCCGCCGATCGGCTCGCTTCTCTTCGTGGAGAACGTGGGCAACCTGGTCTGCCCGGCGCTGTTCGATCTGGGCGAGGGGGCGCGGGTGGTCATCGCCTCGACCACCGAGGGCGAGGACAAGCCGCTCAAGTACCCGCACATGTTCCGCGCGGCTGACGTGGTCGTCCTCAACAAGGTGGACCTCCTGCCGTACGTGAGCTTCGACGTGGAGCGCTTCCTCGCCCACCTCCGGCGAGTCAATCCGGGTGCGAAGGTCTTCGCGGTCTCGGCCACCCACGGAGACGGCCTCCCCGACTGGTACCACTGGCTCGCGGCACGGGGCTCCGCGGTACACGTCGCGAGCTGATCCCCGCTCAGCAGATCCGGGGGAGCGACTCACCGAACGGCAGATCGAGGATCCGTTCTCCTCCGATCGGCGTGATCAGCCTGACGAATCCCGGATGCTCGGCCACCACCCGGCCGATGCGCGCGGACTGACGGCCGAGCGGATGCGCGCGCATCGCCCCGAGCACCCGTTCGGCGCCCTCCTCGGGCACGAAGACCACCAGCTTCCCCTCGTTCGCCACCAGCAGCGGATCGAGCCCAAGCAGCTCGCAGGCTCCCCGCACGACGTCCTTCACCGGAACGGCGCGCTCGTCGACGTCCATCCCCAGCTTCCGGCGCGTCGCGATCTCCACGAGGGTCGCCGCCACCCCGCCGCGGGTGGGATCGCGCATCGCGTGCACGCCTGGAAATGCGGTCAGCACCCCGGCACAGAGCTCGTGGAGCGGGGCGGTGTCGCTGGCGAGGTCTCCCTCCAGGCCCAGTCGCTCTCGCGCGCTCAGGATGGCGACTCCGTGGTCCCCGATGCTTCCCGAGACGAGGATCGCGTCACCGGCCCGGACCTGCGCCGAGCCGAGGGTCACGCCCTCGGGCACCAGCCCGATACCGGAGGTGTTGATGAAGATCTTGTCCCCGCTTCCCCGGCCGACCACCTTCGTATCCCCGGTGACCACGGTCACGCCGGCGCGCTCGGCGGCGCCGCGGATCGACGCCACCACCCGCTCCAGCTCCGCCAGCGGGAGCCCCTCCTCGAGGATGAAGGCCAGCGAGAGCCACAGAGGCCGCGCCCCACCCACCGCGAGGTCGTTCACGGTGCCGTTCACCGCCAGCTCGCCGATGTCTCCGCCCGGAAAGAAGATCGGCGTGACGACGTAGGAGTCGGTGGTGAAGGCCAGCCGACCGGCCGGCACCGGCAGCACCGCCTGATCGTCGAGCTGATCCAGGATCGGATTCCGGAACGCCGGCAGCAGCGTCCGCTCGATCAGCTGCGCCGTCAGCTTTCCCCCGCTCCCGTGCCCGAGGAGGATCTGCTCGCTGTCCACCAGCGGCATGGGGCAGGAGCCGAAGGGCGTCTCGTCAGAGGACATCGTCTTCCCCGAGCGCGACGTGGATCTGGTCCCAGAGGAGATGCAGCAAGAGGGTGTGGCTCTCCTGGATGCGGTGGATGGACCAGCTCCGGACCACGAAGCAGTGGTCACACGTCTCCGGCATCCGCCCGCCGTCGCGTCCCGCGAATCCGATGGTCAGGATGCCCAGCTCGCGCCCGCGCTTCAGCGCCCGGTTCACGTTGGCCGATGCGCCCGAGGTGGAGATGCCCAGAACCATGTCCCCGGAGCGGGCCAGGAGCTCGAGGGGAGCGGTGAACACCCTGCTGAAGTCGGTGTCGTTGCCCACGGCGGTGAGCAGCGCGTTCGAGGCGCCGAGCGCGGTCGCCGGCAGCGCGCGCCGCTTCTCGATGATCGGATGGCAGAACTCCACGGCCACGTGCTCGGCGTCGCAGGCCGAGCCGCCGTTGCCAAGGGTCCAGAGCCGCCCGCCCGCCTCGAACCGCCGCGCCATCTCCCGGGCGCATGCCTCGAGCTGCGCCGCGTGCTCCTCGATGAAGCGGAGCTTGACCTCGGCGCTCTCCCGCGCCTTGCGAAGGATCGCCTCCTTCACGAGCCGGTCCCTCGAAGGTACCGGCCGTACTGGTAGTAGGCCGCGCACGCTCCCTCGGCCGAGACCATCGTCGCCCCGAGCGGCGTCTGCGGAGTGCAGGCCTTTCCGAACGCCGGGCAGTCGGCCGGCTTCTTCAGCCCACGAAGGATGAGGCCGCTGATGCAGGCTGGAGACTCCGAGGTCTCGATCTCCTCGACCTCGAACAGCTTCTCCGCGTCGTGCTCGCGGTACTCGTAGCGCAGCCGGTAGCCCGACTTCGGAATGGACCCCACTCCGCGCCACTTCCGGTCCGAGACCTCGAACACCTCGTAGATCAGCTCCCGGGCCGGCCGGTTCCCCTCGCGGGTGACGCAGCGCCGGTACTGGTTCTCCACCTCGGCGCGGTTCTCCTCCAGCTGCTTCACCGCCATCCACACGCCCTCGAGGAGATCGACCGGCTCGAACCCGGTGACCACGATCGGGACCCGGAAGGTGTCGGAGAGCGCCTCGTACTCGCGGTAGCCCATCACCGCGCACACGTGGCCCGGGCCGAGGAAGCCCTGGACGCGGTTTCCCTGCGTCTGGAGGATGGCCGCGATCGAGGGCGGCACCAGGACGTGAGACACCAGCATCGAGAAGTTCTTCACGCCCTGCTTCTTCGCCTGGAACACCGCCATCGCGTTCGCCGGCGCGGTGGTCTCGAAGCCGATGCCGAAGAACACCACCCGCTTGCTCGGGTTCTCCCGGGCGATCGTCACGGCGTCCAGCGGGCTGTAGACCACGCGAACGTCGGCGCCCTGGCTTCGGAGCCGGAGGAGATCCCCCCGCGACCCGGGGACGCGCAGCATGTCGCCGAAGGAGGTGAAGATGACGTCGGGCCGCCGGGCGATGGCGTGCGCGCGATCGATCATCTCCAGCGAGGTGACGCACACCGGGCACCCTGGCCCATGGACCAGCTCCACGGTCTCCGGGAGCATCCGGTCGATGCCGTAGCGGACGATGGAGTGGGTCTGCCCGCCGCACACCTCCATCAGCACCCATGGCCGCGTGGCGGTCTCCGCGATTCGCCGGGCGAGCGCCCGCGCGACCTCGGCGTCGCGGTACTCGTCGACGTACTTCATGGCGGGCGATCCTCGACGTCGGCGGTCAGCTCGGAGAGCAGCCCCAGCTCCTCCAGCGTCCGGTAGGCCTTCGCCGCCTCCTCGCGATCCACCTTGGAGATGGCGAATCCCACGTGGACCAGGACGAACTCGCCGACGCTCGTGTCGGGGATGGTGTCCAGGCAGACGTCCCGGATGATCCCGCCGAAGCGCACCTTGCCCATCCGCAGCGGGCCGGCCTCGTCGATGGAGAGGATCTCACCGGGGATTCCGAGACACATGGTGCCCTTTCCCGCCCAGCCGGGCCGCGGCGACCGCCGCCTGCCCCAGCGAGACGCCGCCGTCGTTCGGTGGCACCCGACGATGGACGAGAACATCAAAGCCATCGGACCGGAGCAGCGCCAGCGACCGCTCCGTCAGGCGGCGGTTCTGGAAGCAGCCACCGGACAATGCAACCGTCCGGACGTCGGATACCTCGCGGATCCGCCGGCACCCGGCGGAGACCGCGCGCGCCATCGTCTCGTGGAACCGCCCGGCCACCTCGGCCACCGGGCGTCCTGACACGAGGTCCGCGCTGATCCCCCGGACGACCGGACGGAGATCCACCGCGAACGGCTCGCCCGCGAGCTGGAGGGGGTAAGGCTCGGGCACGTCGACGGCGAGCGCCTCGAGCTCGATGGCCGCCTGACCCTCGTAGCTGATCGGGCCGCCGAACCCGCACAGCGCCGCCGCGGCGTCGAACCAGCGGCCGGCCCCCGTCGCCCGCACCGCCCCGCGGAGGAGCTGCGCCACCCGCGCCCGCCGCAGCGGATCGACGGCCACCAGGAGAAGCTGCTCCGGAAGCCCCGCATCGTGGAGAGCGGCGAGGGCCAGACGCCACGGCTCGCGGATCGCCGCCTCGCCGCCGGGAAGCGCCAGCGGACGCAGGTGCCCCCGGCGCTCGAAGCCCACCCAGTCGAAGAGCAGGAACTCGCCGCCCCAGAGGTCTCCCGCCGGCCCGCACCCCGTCCCGTCGAAGGCGACCCCGATCGCCGGACCGTCGAGCGCGACGCCGGCGTCGATCAGGCAGGAGACGACGTGGGCGTGGTGGTGCTGCACCGGCACGCGCCGCAGCCCGCTCCCGAGCGCCCAGCGCGTGGACCCGTAGTCGGGGTGGAGGTCGTGGGCCACGGCCTCGGGCGTCACGCCGAGCAAGCGCGACATCTTGTCGATGACCTCCTCGAAGAAGGCCCGGGCCTCGAGCCCGTCGAGGTCGCCCACGTGCGGCCCGAGGAACGCCTCGTCACCACGCACGAGACACACCGTGTTCTTGAGCTGGGGCCCCACTGCCACGAGCGGAGGCCCCTCGAAGGGAAGGGAGATCCCCGTCGCCACGTATCCCCGCGAGCGACGGACCGGCTGTGGCGCGCCGGCGACGACGCGCATCACCGAGTCGTCCGCGCGGGTGTGGATCTCCCGGTCGTGCGAGAGGAAGGCGTCCGCGATTCCGGCCAGCCGCTCACGGGCGACGTCGTCGTCCCGGGCGATGGGCTCCTCCGATCGATTCCCGCTGGTCATCACGAGAACGGGCGGTCCCGCCGAGAGGAGCAGGTGGTGCAGCGGCGCGTAGGCCACCATCACTCCCAGCTCGTCCAGCCCCGGCGCCACGCCCGGAGCCACCGCGATGCCGGGCATGGCCGGGGCGAGGACGATGGGCCGCGCCGGCGAGCAGAGCGCTGCCTCGGCCTCCGGTCCGAGGCGGACGAGCGCCCGGGCTTCCTCGAGGGTCCGCACCATCAGCGCCAGCGGCTTGTGCGGTCGCCCCTTGCGCGCCCGCAAACGCTCGACGGCCTCGGGCTGCGTCGCGTCGACCGCGAGGTGGTATCCGCCGATTCCCTTCACCGCGACGATGCGTCCGGCACGGAGCGCAGCCGCGGCGGCGAGGAGCGCGGTCTCTTCCTCGAGCGCCGGCCCGCTCTCGTCCCGGAAGCGGATCCGCGGTCCACACGCAGCACACGCCACCGGCTCGGCGTGAAAGCGGCGGCTTCCCGGGTCCTCGTACTCGGCCCGGCACTCCGGGCAGAGCGTGAAGACGACCATGGTGGTGCGCGCGCGGTCGTAGGGGAGATCGCGCACGATGGTGTAGCGAGGCCCGCAGTCG
Source organism: Myxococcaceae bacterium (assembly GCA_036489275.1). Lineage (GTDB taxonomy): Bacteria > Myxococcota > Myxococcia > Myxococcales > Myxococcaceae > RPRB01. The sequence goes on from DASXGF010000602.1 coordinate 7,485, forward strand.
GTGCAGTTGATGAACGGATACCTGTGGCGGCGGTCCGCCGGGTCGTTCATCTCCTCGAGACAGGCATCGCAGGTGGCGACGTCGGGCGGAACGATTGCCCGGCCCGACGCCCGAGCCGAGCTGTGGACGATGACGAACTCGCGGTCCCCGCGAAGCTCGAGCGCGCGCACCTCGAGGCGATCGATGCGGGCGAGCGGCGGAAGATCGCTCCGGAGCGCCTCGACGAAGCGGTCCACCGGCTCGACCAGGCCCTCCACCTCGATCCACACGCCCTCGGAGTCGTTCCGCACCAGCCCGGCGAGACCGAGCCCCCGCGCCACCCGGTAGACCGTGGGCCGGAACCCCACGCCCTGCACCGCGCCGGAGATCCGGACTCCGGACCGCGCGCGCGCCTCGGCGACGGATCGACCGGACATGGTCCTCGACCTGTGCGCGCGAGCCGGCCTCGCCGTCAAGCGCGCCACGCACGCCGCGAGCGCCCGACCTCCGCCGCCCGACAGCGTCCTTTGCGGGACAGTGCCTCGGACGGCTGCCGGGTCCCCCTGTCGTACCTGCGACACGCACGACGAGCTGCACATTCATTGAGCGCGGGCCAGCCCGTACCGTCAGCGTCTCACCAGCACCTCCACCGGGACGTGCGTGGTCGGCGGAGGTTCACGGTTCCCGCCTAGCCCCCTTGCAGCGGAGGGGACCAGCTCCAGGAACGAAAGGAGCGAGGTCCATGGCTGCCAAGCCGACCGTCCACGTCCTGTGGATCAACTCCGGGCTCAGCTGCGATGGGGACTCGGTGGCGCTCACCGCTGCCACCCAGCCCAGCATCGAGGAGATCGCGCTCGGCGCGCTCCCGGGTCTGCCGGACGTCGCGTTCCACTGGCTTCTCATCGAGCCTTCGCTCGGTGGCGACGAGTTCATGAAGTGGTGGTGGAAGGCGGACCGCGGCGAGCTGGAGAACTTCGTCCTCGTGGTCGAGGGCTCCATCCCCAACGAGTCCATCAAGAAGGAGGGGTACTGGGCCGGCTGGGGGAACGATCCGGCGACCGGTCAGCCGATGACCACGTCGGAGTGGGTGGAGCGACTCGCCCCCAAGGCTCTCGCCGTGCTCGCCGTCGGCACCTGCGCCACCTACGGCGGCATCCCGGCGATGCAGGGGAACCCCACCGGAGCCATGGGTGTGCCCGACCTGCTCGGATGGAGCTGGAAGTCCAAGGCCGGCATCCCGGTGGTCTGCGTCCCCGGCTGCCCGGTCCAGCCCGACAACCTCTCCGAGACCATCCTCTACCTGCTCCGGATGGCGAACGGCGTCGCCCCGATGATTCCCCTGGA
>DASXGF010000667.1:0-9413 GCA_036489275.1 Myxococcaceae bacterium
CCGACGATGACCGCCCCGTGGGCCGCGGGCATCGTCCGGAGCGCGAGAGTGATGAGCCAGGGAAATCCGACCACCACCCCGGCGGCGACGAGCGCGATGCGCCCCCATTGCCTCCGCTTCGGCCAGGGTGCCCGGCGCGCCCAGAGCACGCCGCCGGCCAGGGTCGCGGCGACGAGCGCCCGGCCCAGAGCGATGAAGCTCGCGTCCAGCTCGCGAACGGCGAACCGGGTGGCGACCACCGTGCCGCTGAACACCAGCATGCCCAGCCAGCCGAAGAGGAGCCCGCGTCGTGTTCCCACCGGAGAGGAGCCCTCTCTAACGCCCGCCCCAGGCCGCCCGGCAGCACAAGGCCGGTCCCCGCCCACCGGAACACCTCGTCAACCTCCCCCCTGTTCGAGGTTGACAACCGACCCTTGCCCGTCGAGCGTGTGCCGCGTCCGCAGCCCCGAGGAGGTCGAAGCCCCGTGTCGAGCGTCCCGAGCGTTCAGATCAGCCCCGAGGTGGTGGTCCGACACGACTGGACCCACGCCGAGGTGAGGGCGATCCACGACCTTCCGCTGCTCGAGCTCGTCTACCGCGCCCAGACGGTCCACCGCGCGACGTTCGGCGACCCCAAGGTGCAGCTCTGCAGCCTCCTCTCCATCAAGACCGGTGGCTGTCCCGAGGACTGCGCCTATTGCCCGCAGTCGGCGCGCTACCAGACCGGGGTCAAGGCCGAGCGGCTCATGGAGACCGGCGAGGTCCTCGACGCGGCACGGAAGGCGCGCGCTGCCGGCGCCACCCGTTTCTGCATGGGCGCGGCCTGGCGCGAGGTGAAGGACGGCCCACAGTTCGACCGGGTGCTGGCGATGGTGCGCGGGGTGCGGTCGCTCGGGATGGAGGCCTGCGCCACGCTGGGGATGCTGAGCCCGGACCAGGCTCGCCGCCTCAAGGACGCCGGCCTCTCCGCGTACAACCACAACCTCGACACCAGCCCCGAGTTCTACGGGGAGATCATCTCGACCCGCGACTACGACGACCGGCTGCGCACCCTGGCGGCGGTCCGTGCCGCGGGCATCTCGGTCTGCTCGGGCGGCATCCTGGGGATGGGCGAGTCGGTGGACGACCGGTGCGAGCTGCTGCGGACGCTCGCCACCCAGGAGGTCCATCCCGAGTCGGTGCCGATCAACGCGCTGGTCGCGGTTGCCGGAACGCCGCTCGAGAAGCAGACGCCGGTCTCCCCGGTGGAGATGGTGCGGGCCATCGCCACGGCCCGCATCCTGATGCCCGAGGCGATGGTGCGCCTGTCCGCGGGCAGGATGCAGATGAGCCACGAGGCCCAGCTGCTCTGCATGATGGCCGGCGCCAACTCGCTCTTCTTCGGCGAGAAGCTGCTCACCACCGGCAACCCCGAGTACGCCGAGGACATGGCGCTGCTCGAGGGCGCCGGCCTCCGGCCGCTGGAGCCGAAGGTCGAGACGTCCACCGGGCCGTGAGCGCGGTCGCCGACGCCTGGGCGCGCGAGGAGCTGGCCGAGCTGGGCCGCCGCGGGCTTCTGCGCAGCCTCGAGCCGCTCGCCTCTCCTCAGGGACCGGTGGTCCGCATCGGCGGGAAGTCGCTCCTCAACTTCTCCTCCAACGACTACCTGGGCCTTGCCGCGGATCCACGGGTCGTCAGCGCCCTGGTGGCCGGCCTCGAGCGCTGGGGCGTGGGCGCGGGCGCCTCACGGCTCGTCGTCGGTGACACCGAGGCGCACCGGCGCCTCGAGGCACGCCTGGCCGCCTTCGAGGGAACCGAGACCGCGCTGCTGTTCAACGGCGGTTATCCGGCGAACATCGGTCTCGTGCAGGCGCTCGTGGGCCGCGGTGACCTCGTGGTCTCGGACGCGTTGAACCACGCGAGCCTCGTGGACGGCTGCCGCCTGAGCCGTGCCGAGGTGGCGGTCGTCCCTCACGCCGACGTCGAGGCGGTGGCGCGCGCGCTGGCCCGCGAGGGGTTCCGCCGGAAGCTGGTGGTGACCGACGCCGTCTTCTCGATGGACGGAGACTCCGCGCCGCTCGCCGCGCTGGCCGAAGTCTGTGCCCGGGCCGACGCCGCTCTGCTGGTGGACGAGGCGCACGCGCTCGGCGTGCTCGGCGCGCGAGGCTCCGGGCTGTGCGAGGTCGCCGGCGTGCAGCCGGACGTCCGGATGGGAACGCTCGGGAAGGCCCTCGGGGCGTTTGGCGCGTACGCGGCGACCTCCCGCGCGGTCGCGGATCTGCTCGTGAACCGCGCGCGCTCGGTGGTGTTCTCCACCACGCTCCCGCCGGCGCTGTGCGAGGCGGTCGTCGTTGCCGTCGATCTCCTGGAACGGGATCCCGAGCTGCGGCCGAGGCTCTGGCGCAACATTCGCCGCTTCGTCGACGGATTGCGCCGGCTGGGGTTTTCCGCCGAGCCGCGGAGCGCCATCGTCCCGGTCATCCTCGGCACGCCGGAGCGGGCTCTGCGCGCCTCGGCCTTCCTCCGCGAGCGGGGACTCCTGGTGAAGGCCATCCGTCCACCCACCGTCCCCGAGGGCACGAGCCGTCTCCGGTTCGCCCTCTCCGCGGCACACACGGAGGCGCAGATCGACCGCACGCTCCACGCACTCGAGGAGGCACGCGCCCATGGACTCGTCCCGGCATGAGCGGCTGCTGGCCCTGGACCGGGCCCACGTCTGGCATCCGTTCACCCAGATGGCGGTCTGGCCGTTCGACGATCCGCTGATCATCGAGCGCGCCGAGGGCAACGAGCTGATCGACGATCTCGGCCGGCGATATCTCGACGGCATCAGCTCGCTCTGGTGCAACGTGCATGGCCACCGCCGGCGGGAGATCGACGACGCGATCCGGGCCCAGCTTGACCGGGTCGCGCACTCCACGCTGCTGGGGTTCGCCTCCGTCTCCTCGATCGAGCTGGCCGAGGCGCTGGTGCGCATCGCGCCCGAGGGGTTGACGCGTGTCTTCTACTCCGACTCGGGAAGCACCGCGGTCGAGGTCGCGCTCAAGATGGCGTACCAGTACTGGCAGCAGCGCGGCCGACCGGAGAAGACCCGCTTCGCCGCGCTCACCGAGGCGTACCACGGCGACACCGTGGGCTCGGTCTCGGTCGGCGGGATGGAGCTTTTCCACGGCATCTTCCGCGGGCTGCTCTTCGACGTGGAGCGGTTGCCGAGCCCGAGCCCGTACCACTGGGCCGGGGGCGGCGACCCGCTGGCCGGAGCCCTCGGCGCGGCCGAACGGCTCCTGGAGGAGAAGGGATCGACCCTGGCCGCGGTTGTGATCGAGCCGCTGGTGCAGGGCGCCGCCGGGATGTGGATGCATCCGCCGGGATACCTCCGGGCGATGGCCGAGCTCTGCCGGAAGCACGACGTGCTCCTGGTCTGCGACGAGGTGGCCACCGGCTTCGGCCGCACCGGCACCATGTTCGCGGTGGAGCAGGAAGGCGTCCGCCCGGACTTCCTCTGTCTGGCGAAGGGACTCTCGGGCGGGTACCTGCCGCTCGCGGCGACCCTCACCACCGATCGCGTCCACGAGGCGTTCCTCGGGGAGTTCGCCTCGGCGCGGACCTTCTTCCATGGGCACACGTTCACCGGGAACCCGCTGGCCTGCGCCGCGGCACTCGCCTCGCTCGAGCTCTTCGAGACCGACCGCGTCCTGGACCGGGCGCGTCGCACGGCCGAGGTGCTCCGTCCGAAGCTCGCGGCGATCGCCGAGCTGGAGCACGTGGGCGACGTGCGCCAGCGCGGGCTGATGGTGGGCATCGAGCTGGTGCGCGATCGCCGGATGAAAGAGCCCTACGGCTACGGGGAGCGGATCGGCCACCGCGTCTGCCTCGCGCTGCGGAAGCGGGGCATCCTGCTGCGGCCGCTCGGCCCCGTCGTGGTGATGATGCCGCCGCTCTCGCTGACCGAGAGCGAGGCCGCGCGCCTGGGCGACGCGGTGCGAGAGGCGATCGTCGAGGTCACCGAGGCGTGAGGCGGGCCCCGTTTCGGGTGTTCGTCACCGCGACGGATACCGGCGTGGGGAAGACGCAGGTCGCCTCGGCGCTGCTCTCGCTCCTCGCCGACGCCGGTCTCCACCCCGCGCCATTCAAGCCCTACGAGAGCGGTTGCACGCGGCTCTCGCGCCCGGCGGATGCGCTCGAGCTTCGGGCCGCGGCGCGAAGCACCGACTCGCTCGACCGGGTGTGCGTCCACCGCTTCCGGGCGCCGCTCGCTCCCGGTGTGGCCGCTGCTCGCCTCGGGCGAGCGCCAGACGTTCGCCCGGTGCTCGCCGCGTTCCGCAGCTTCGGGGACCGGCCGCTCGTCGTCGAGGGCGCGGGCGGGCTGCTGGTCCCCCTGGACCGCCGGCGCGACGTCATCGACCTCGTCGAGGCGCTCGAGCTCCCGGTGGTGCTGGTGGCCCGAGCTGGCCTCGGGACGCTGAACCACACCGGGCTGTCGCTCCGGCTCCTCGAGTCGCGCCGCATCCCGGTGCTGGCGGTGGTGCTCTCCCGGAGCTCGCCGGCGCGAGATCCGTCGATGAAGGACAACGCCGCGTGGCTCGCCCGCCGCCACGGAGTCCGCGTGCTCGGGCCGGTCCCCTACCTCCCCGACCCGGCGCGCCGCCGCCGCGCGTTCCGGACGCTGCTGCGTCCACTCGTCGGCGCCGCCTTGCACTCCCGCTGAGAAATGCGCAACCGCGAGGTTGCGGGAAGGTGCCAGACACCTTCGGCAACCTCCAGGTTGCGCTTCGCGCCGCCGCCGAGGGAAACCCGCGCTCACGGCGCTGGGCCGGACGTGTGCTCCGTGGCCTCTCGACTCGCAACCGTCAGGCTGCGGGAAGGTGTCAAACACCTTCGGCAACCTCCGGGTTGCGCGTGCGGCGGCGGCGCTTGGTGTAAGCGCTCGACCGGGCGCACCCACGCGCTGCGCCCGAGACCGACAACACGCTCCCGCGTCGGCGCGCAAGTTCTCGCCGCTCGCCACACGGGGCTGTAGCGCTGCCTGCTCGGCCGCTCGTCATCGAATTGGACGCATCGAGAGATCCGCGCGACAAACATCTCGACCGATGGGAGACGTGATCGACCTGACGCTGGTGAGCAACGCCCGGCGCTACTTCCAGAAGCTCCTCGACACCCGTGGCCTCAACTACTTTCTCCGCAAGGACGGCGGTCGCCTCTTCCAGATCGAGCAGAGCAAGGTCGAGATGATCGTCCGCACCGCTGCCCGCAGCCGACCGGCGCATCTGCCGCGCCCGCCTCAGCACGCGGTCGACCACTGCCGCAAGGAGATCCGCCGCGAGCTGATCCGCCGCGTGGTCGAGGCGATGCTCCAGACCGGACTCTGAACGAGCACCCGCCGGCACGGCGTCCCGGTCTCTCGACGTCCGCCGGCGCCCTAGCCCTCTCCCCGCTCGCCGTCCGCCGCGCCTGGAGTAGGGTGCGCCGGTCGTGTTCTCCGCCCGGACAGCCTGGGACCGCACGCAGAACCTCCTCTCCGCACGCCTGGAGACCCTGGGGCGCCGTGGCGTCGACCTGGTCGACCTGACGGTGAGCTCGCCTGCCGACTGCGGCCTCGCGCCGGACGAGGGCTGGCTCCGCGACGTGCTCGCCGCACAGCCGCTGGCCGCCTATGGCCCCGAGCCCCTGGGCCAGCTCGTCGCGCGACAGGCGCTGGCCCGCGACCTGACCCGCCTCGGCGCGCACCTCGAGCCGGCCCAGCTCGTCCTCTCCGCGTCCACCAGCGAGGCGTACGGGTGGCTCTTCGCCCTGCTGTGCGATCCGGGCGACTCGGTCCTGATGCCGGCGCCGAGCTACCCGCTCCTCCCGTTCCTCGCCGAGCTGGCCTCGGTGGAGCTCCGCTCCTTCCCCCTTCCCGAGGACTCGTTCGGGGCGCTGGATCTCGAGGGCCTCGAGTCGATCGCCGACGAGACCACCCGGGCGCTCGTCCTGGTGAGCCCTGCCAACCCCACCGGCTGGGTGCTCACCGAAGCGGACCGGGCGCGGCTCGATGCCCTCTGCGCCCGACGCGGCTGGGCCCTCGTCGTCGACGAGGTCTTCGTCGAGTTTCCGCGCCGCGGTCGTCAAGCCAGGTCGGTGACCGCGCGCTCCGGGGAGGCCCTCACCTTCGCGCTCCAGGGTCTGTCCAAGTCCGCCGGCCTGCCGGGATGGAAGCTCGCCTGGACCGCGGTGCTCGGGCCGGCACCCGAGCGCGACGAGGCGCTGGCCCGGCTCGAGCTCATCGCCGACACCCACCTGTCGGCCGCGGCCCCGGTGCAGCGTGCTCTACCGGAGCTTCTCTCCGGCTCGGGCGCCTTTCGCGGGCGCGTGGCGCTCCGGCTCGACCAGAACGCCCGGGCCTTGCAGGACGCCCGCGAGGCCCACGCGTCGTGGGATGTGATGCCGTCGGGAGGAGGCTGGTCGTCGGTGGTCAGGCTCCCCCACAGCGCCGACGAGACCGAGGTCTGCCTCGCACTGCTCGAGGCCGGCGTGCAGGTCCAGCCGGGCCACTTTTACGACTTCCCGCGCGGCAGGTGGCTCGTCCTCTCGCTGCTGCCTCACCCGGCGCGGTTCGCCGAGGGGGTCGCGCGGATGGCGCGTGCGCTCGGACGCCTCTTCCCCGTTCCGGAATGAAACGGAGGGCCGCCGGATGACCGACGACCCTCCACGTGCTCCAGTTCCTCGCTAGGCGTCGTCGGGGTCGCGGCGCGTCTTCTCCTCCGCGTGCTTCGAGACGTCCTTCGCTTTATCCGCCGCCCCGCCGAGGGCCTCCTTCGCCTTGTCCTTCAGGTTCTCGGCAGTCTGCTTCAGGTTGCCCTTCGCCTGGTCGAGCTTGCCCTCGTTCTCGGTGCTCTTGTCGCTGGTGGCAGCCCCGGCGACTTCCTTCACCTTCCCCTTCAGCTTGTCCATCTCACCTGCCATGTGCGTCGTCTCCTTTTCTGGGAGACGAGCGTGGTCACGCGGCGGCTGGTGCGGAACCCCGGGCGGGCGAGGGAGGGAGCGCTGGGCTGGGGCAGAACGCTTTCACCACCGCCAGCATCCGGGTGAGCTCGAAAGGCTTCCGGAGCACCCCCACCACATGCGGAGAGCGGGTCTCGACCGGAGGGCCACTCAGGAGCACCACCGGGCAGGAGATCGGCACCGTTCCGGAAGAGAGACCTTGGAGGATGGCCTCGCTGGCCCCGTCGGGGAGCTTGGCCTCCAGGACGAGCAGGCACCGCGCGCCGAGTCGCCGCAGCGTCGCCAGCGTGTCCGCCTCGCGAGAGACGAGGAGGACCTGGTACCCCGCCTCGTGGAGGACATGCAGGAGCACCTCCCGAAGACCGGCATCGTCCTCCGCCACCACCACCGTTCCGCGCACGCGCCACCCGCCTTCGTTCGGGCCCCCGCTCAGAGGCACGGATGATGGGACCGGGGTTCCCCCCTGTCACCGTGCGCGGATCAGCCCTGCTGGACGCAGGTGTCGGCCCGTGTCCGTCGGAAGGCGCCTCCTGTGGGTGGTGCGGCGACCGGCCGGGGATATGGTCCCGCGCCGGGATGCGGGCCTCCGCGATGAGAGCCGCCGTGCTGCGTGGCGAGGCGTACGGCGTCGTCTTCGAGGCACGCGTGGACGATCGGCGGCTCCTCCCCGCCGTCCGGGCCCGATTTCCCCCGGGTTCACGCGCGACGCGGAAGCCGCCAGCCGCCGTCCTCTCTCTGGTCCACGAAGCGTCGGGCACCCAACGCCGATCCACGCGGAGATCGCGCCCGGCCACGCCGCCGCTCGGGCTGTCGGTCCGGAGCGACGGGCGGCTCGTAGCGCGAGGGCTCAGTCACGCGCGGGCGCTCGACGTGTTCGAGAGTGAGCTGCAGCTGACGGTGGCCCGCCTCGCCCGGCCCGAGGTCTTCGTGCACGCGGGTGTCGTCGCGGTGGAGGGTCGGGCGATCGTCGTCCCTGGACGGTCGGGGACGGGAAAGACCACGCTCGTGCGCGCGCTGGTCGATGCCGGAGCGACGTACTACTCGGACGAGTACGCGGTGCTCGACGGCGCGGGACAGGTCCATCCCTACGCGCGGCGGCCGAGCGTCCGGGTCCGCGCTGGCCACAAGGAGCGGCATCCGGTGCCTCGCGTCCGCGGGCGAGGTCCGGTCCCGGTCGGGCTGGTCGTCGAGACGCGCTATCGCCCGGATGGACGGTGGAACCCGGCGCCGCTCTCCGCCGGGGAGTGCGTGCTCGCGCTCCTGGCAAACACCGTCCCCGCGCGCGACCGGCCGGCCGAGGTGCTGTCCGCACTGGCCCGCGCCACGGAAGGCGCCCGGGCATTCAGCAGCGAACGGGGATCGGCGACTCGCACGGCGCGGGCCCTCATCGCAATCGCCCGCGGGGAGCAGCAAACCCCAACGGCGCGCGGCGCGTCCCGGAAACGCAAGGCGGCGACTGGGCGGCGTTGAGGCGGCTCGTGGGTAACGAGGTGTCTGGCACCTCCGGGCGGCCGAGGGGCGAAGGAACGCGCGAGCCGCGGGGCTCGGCCCCCCGCACCAGGGAGACGCTCGTGGAAACGAGGAGCTCAGCCGGTCGTCGCGACGCCGGAGTGCGCCCGTGCCTCGGCGTCCGGCGCACGCTCCGCTGCCGCGGCCACCTCGGCGGAGGTGACCGGAACCGGGAGGCGCGCCGTTGCCGCGTGCTCAACGAGCAGGCGCGCAGCGCAGACCGGGAACACCGGACGGAACAGCAGCTTCAACACCGGGACGAGGAGCACCGCGCGGCTGAACCCCAGTCCCGCGAACTCGAGCGGCTGTTCCTCGACTCGCTCCGATGGTCCATAGAAGCGGCGCGCAAACCGCTCCCAGACGAAACCCCACCACCGGAACACGCGAAGGAGAAAGACGCGTTCGGTCAGCGCGAACCAGGCTCGGAGGTACCAGGGTCGCTGGGTGGTTGCCGGCGGGCTCCAGGCGCGCGCGCTCTGAGCGGCTGTCATCACCATCCACCAGTAGGCAGCCCACAGGGACATGAGGACGGAGAAGACCTTGTCCTGAAAAGGAACGAACCGCGTCACGAGGTAGATGAGGACTGTTCCTGGCAAGAGGCCTAGGACGAACCAAGCGCGGCGTTTCGCTTTGCGACGCACCCATGGCAAGTCCAGTCGCACCTTCGGACGCATGGGCGGGTCCTCCGGCGCAACGTGAACCAGCAGCGAGAGTTCGCGCGAGAGGACGTCGTGGAAGTCACGAGAAAGTGCCAGTACTACGGTCTGCGCGGTCGCCAGCGAAGCCCAGATCACCGTCAGCAACGCGAGCATGGCGCCGAGGCGACCGACCAGCCCGCCCTCCTGGCGCTGGGCCCGATACAGTGCCGTCCGGATCCGGTCGATCCGCGAATTTTCGGCGGCCGAGAGGGGGGCCGCGCCACGGGCCTCCAGCTTCTTGGCCTCCTTCTGCACGGCCCGGAGGTT
>DASXGF010000683.1:0-2475 GCA_036489275.1 Myxococcaceae bacterium
GTCTGCGCCGCCTCCAGCGCGCTCTCCAGGGTGCTGGTGGCGGTGACCACCAGCCCCTTCCGCCCGAGGGCGTGCACCACTGCGTCGCGCCGGGCGGACTCGGGCTCGGCCACCAGGATCTGGCGTCCGTCGCTCTCCAGCCGGCGACGGAGCAGCTCGCCCGAGTGGAGGAGCTCGAGCATCTCCACCACCCGCGGATCGAAGAGCTTCCCGGCCTGCTCCGCCATGAAGCTGAGCGCCTGCTCGCGGGTGAAGAGCCTCCCGAAGGCGTTGGCCGGGTTCCGGGTGAGGTCCAGCCAGCTGTCCACCGCGGCGAGGATGCGGGCGCCGATGGCGATGTCCTCGCCGTGCGCGCCGTGGGGAGTGCCCGAGCCGTCCCACGCCTCGTAGAGCTGGGCCAGCGTCGCTCCCACCTGCGCCGGCAGGTGCACCGCCTCGAACATGTGCACCGGGGCGAGGGCCACCTTCTTCGCCTCGGCCTTCCACTCCGGATTGCGCGCCGTGCCGGCGAGGGTGAGGTGCATCGGCCCCTTGCCGAGGTCGTGGAGGAAGGCGGCCAGCGCCACGCACGACACCTCGCGGCCGGGGAGCGCCAGGCGAACCGCCACCATCGATGCCTGTCGGGCCAGCTGCGCCGAGTGGCCGCGCATCTCCCCGCGGGGCCGCTCGAGCTGGTCCACCAGCACGCGGAGCGTCTCCAGATAGTCGTTCTGGTCCACCGCGCCACGGGCGGCGACCAGCCCGCTCTCGTCGGTGGTGGGCCGGCTGCTGCGGGCGGCGGGGGTCCGGGCCTGGCTGCTCTCGCCGCGGAGCCGCAGCGGGAGCGGGGGAGCCTGCTTGCTGCTCCCGGCCGACTCGTAGGCCGCCGCGATGCCCGCGAGATCGGCGCGGGTCGCCCGGGGGCCCGAGGTCAGCGAGGCGAAGGCGGTGCCGTCGGCGTAGTAGTGCTTCTGGATCCCGGCGCGGACGACGCTCCGCAGCGCGATGTACGCGTAGACCTCGTCGACGTCGGCGACCGTCGCCACGTCCCGGAGCAGCTTCTCGTTCTGTGGCTCGGCGGCGACGATGGAGAGGATGCGCCGCTCGTCGTCGATCGCCAGCGGCAGGAAGTGGTGGGCCTCCGCGAGGCGGACCGGGACGCGGTCCAGGAGCTCGCTGGGAATCTGCGCCCGGGACAGCTTGTCCGCGGACACGTAGCGGGTCTTCAGCTCCGAGGCGAGGAAGCGCAGGAGCACCGCTTCGCCGAGGAGCCCCATCTCCACGAGCGAGTCGCCCAGGCGATGCCCGGTCAGGCGCTGTTGCTCCAGCGCCTGTTCCACGGCCTCGCGGCTGACCAGACCGGCCGCGACGAGGCGATCTCCGAGCTTGGGGCTCATCCTTGAAGGTCAAGGATTCTGCCGGATCCAGCCGGAGAGAAGAATTGCGGTGCTTCTGACCCTGTTCAACCGTCCGGAGGCCGCTCGGCCCCGGGGGTCTCCGGGGACTCCGCCGAGGTGGCCGGAGCGGGGGCCGGGGGGGCGTCCCCGGTCAGTGCCTCCAGGGGCTTGAAGGCGAGCCTCGGTCCGGAGGGCGGCGGCGGGGGGGCCGGGGGAGGGGTGCCCCCGCGCTGCCGCTTTCGCTTCTCGGCCTTCCGCCCACGCCCCTCCACCGGGGAGCGTCCCCGGGTGGTGGGGGAGGGCCCCTTCCAGAGGTGGCGGTCGTAGAGCTTGATCTGCTCCGTCCAGTGCTCGCCCGGATCGCGGGCCATCAGGTCCAGCCAGCTGTCGATGCGCGAGTCCAGCGAGTCGATGGCGTGCACCACGTACGCCTCGAGGGTCATCGGCAGCTTGGGCGAGCCGTACTCGAGCTGCCCATGGTGGGCGAGGACGCCGTGGGTGAGGTGCGCCTCGAGCAGCGGCGGGAAGCCGGGGATGCGCGAGGCCTTCTCCCGGATGGACTGCGCGGTCATCACGATGTGGCCCACCAGCCGGCCCTCGTCGGTGTAGCGAGTGTTCCCGCCGTCCCAGGCCAGCTCCTGGACCTTGCCGATGTCGTGGAGGAACGCGCCGGCGGTGATCAGATCCCGATCGAGGACCGGGTAGTGGTCCGCCACCCGCTGTCCGAGCCGCATCACCGAGAGGATGTGCTCGGCGAGCCCGCCGCGGTGGGCGTGGTGGATGCCCTTCGCGGCCGGAGCGGACGGAAGGCGCTGCGCGACCACGGCGTCGTCGAGGAAGGCGAGGAGGAGCGCCTTGACGTTGGCGTCGCCCACCCGCTCGACGAGCTCGCGGATCTGGGCCACGGCCCGGGCGCCGTCCGCCGCCGGACGCGAGGGCTCGTGCGTGGGCTTCGCCGCGGCCGGAGCGCCCGGCTGGGCCGAGGGCGCGGACGGGGCGGGCGGAGGCGGAGCCGGCGGAACCTCGAACTCCGCCGGGTCGATGGGCTCGGGGTCCAGCCGGTCGACCTGCTCGAGGAGGACCTGCGGCTTGCCCTGGA
>DASXGF010000755.1:0-3090 GCA_036489275.1 Myxococcaceae bacterium
ATCGACGCCGTGCTTTATCTGGAGACGATCACCACCGCGAAGAAGCTCGGCTACACCGGCGGCGAGATCTCCTGGACGCTCGAGGACAACCACCTGGTGAACCGGGCCATCGAGATGATGGGCGGGAAGAAGACCAAGACCTACCGGATCTACCGGAGGCCGGTGTGAAGGTTCTCCTCACCGGTGGCAGCGGCTTCGTCGGCGGACAGCTGGCGAAGGCCCTCGTCTCCCGGGACGACGAGGTGGTGGCGCTGGTCCGCCGCTCCTCGAAGGTGGACGGGCTGAAGAAGCTCGGCGTCCGCATCGCGGTGGCGAGCCTCGAGACCGGGGACGGCGTGCAGGAGGCGACCGAGGGCGTGGAGGTGGTGCACCACGTGGCCGGGATCACCAAGGCCCGCTCCGAGGAGGAGTACCTCCAGGGCAACGCCGAGACGACCCGGATGCTGGCCTCGGTGCTCGCGCGCCAGAAGCACCCTCCCCGTCTGGTGGTCTGCAGCTCCCTGGCCGCCGCCGGCCCAGCGCGGATCGGCAAGCCGCGCACCGAGGACGAGCAGCCGGCGCCGGTGTCGATGTACGGGCGGAGCAAGCTCGCCGCCGAGCAGGCCGCGCGGGCGTTCGCCGACCGGGTGCCCACCGTCATCGTCCGTCCGCCGTTCGTCTACGGTCCGGGCGACCTGACCAACCTCCCCCCGCTCATCGCGATGGGGAAGACCGGCGTGTATCTCAAGGCCGGTCTCGGGCCGAAGCACTTCAGCTTCGTCCACGTGGACGACCTGAACCAGGCGCTGATCGCCGCCGCCGATCGAGGCAAGACGCTCAGCCCCGAGGACCCCACCCAGGGCGTCTACTTCGCCTCCGACCCGACTCCCTACAGCTGGGAAGACTTCTGCATCGCCCTCAGCCGGGCGCTCGGGCGCGGCAAGCCGAGAGTGGTCTCGGTCCCCGAGGTCGTGGGCTGGGCGACCGGCGCCGGCGCGGAGATCGGGAGCCGGCTGCTGGGAAAGGTGTCGATCATGAACCGCGACAAGGCGAAGGAGATGGCCCAGGAGGCCTGGACCTGCTCGCCGGCGCGAGCAACGCAGGAGATCGGGTTCCGGGCCGAGTACCTGCTCGATCCGGGCCTGGAGAACACCGTCGCGTGGTACCGCACGCAGGGACTGGCATGACCTCCGTCCGACCTCTCAAGAACGCCCGGCGCGGCAAGGCAACCAAGGCCGCCGCCACCAGCGGCCCCGTTCCCTCGACCGGCGTCGAGGTGACGCCCGTCCGCTCCACCCTGGAGCTGGACGAGTTCATCCGCTTCCAGCTCGAGCTCTACCGGGAAGACCCCTACTTCGTTCCGCCGATCGTGGCCGAGCGGCGCGACTTCCTGAACAAGAAGAAGAACCCGTTCTTCACCCACGCCCAGGTGGAGCTGTTTCTCGCCCGGAGGAACGGAAAGGTGGTGGGCCGCATCGCCGCGATCGACGACGCGCTCTGGAACCAGTTCCACAACACCGAGACCGGGTTCTTCGGGATGTTCGACGCCCCGAACGACCCCGAGGTGGCCGGCGCGCTGCTGGAGGCGGCGGCGGGGTTCGCGCGCTCGCGGGGGATGAAGACCCTCACCGGTCCGGTGAACCTCTCGACCAACCACGACTGCGGTGTGCTGGTGGAGGGCTTCGAGTTCCCGCCGGCGATGATGATGCCCTACAACTACCGCTACTACAGCGGGCTGCTCGAGGGGTGGGGCCTCAAGAAGATGCGGGACCTCTACGCCTACGACATCTCGGCGGCGGTGGCCCCGCCGGAGAAGATGGTCCGCATCGCCGAGCGGCTGAAGGAATCCGAGCAAGTCCGCGTCCGGCCGCTGAACATCCATGACCTCCCCGAGGAGATCCGCCGGCTGAAGAGCATCTACAACGCGATGCTCGACCGGAACTGGCTCTTTCTCCCGATGAACGAGGAGGAGTTCGACTCCATCACCGCGCGCCTCCGGCCGCTGGTGCGGGTGCGGCCCGAGCTGTGCCTCATCGCCGAGGTGAAGGGCGAGCCGGTGGCCTTCTGCATCACCCTCCCCGACTCGAACGTGGCGATCCGCGAGGCCGGCGGACAGCTGACCCGCTGGGGCTTCCCGGTCGGGCTGGCGAAGATGGCCTGGGCGGCGCGGCGCATCGAGCGACTTCGGGTCTTGCTCTTCGGCATCAAGCCCGGCTACCGGCGCCGCGGGCTGGACGCGCTGCTCGGCATCGAGACGCTGCGGGCGGCGCGCCGCCTCGGCTACGAGGGCGCGGAGCTCGGCTGGACCACCGAGGACAACGAGCTCATGAACCGGGCGATCGAGTCCATCGGCGCGCGCCGGTACAAGACGTATCGGATCTACGAGAAGGCGCTGTAGAGCCAACGCACTGCCGCGATCACGTTGCGGTTCCCCGTGGAATAGCGTCCGCGCCCGGTGAGTCCACGGCTGCGGAGACCGATCCGCAGGACAGCACGTCCTGCGGGCGGTAGGGTCCGCCGCCCATGTGGAACGTCGCCCACCTGCACATCGCCATCAACCACATCCCGGTCGTGCTGATCCCGGCGGCCCTGATCGTCCTCGCCGTCGGCATCTGGCGGAGGTCCGAGGCGGTCTTCCGGACCGGCATCGTCATCGCCTGGGCCGGGGTCGCCTCGGGGCTGGCCACCTACCTCACCGGTGACGCCGCGGCGGATCTGGTGATGGCCGTGGAGAAGGCACAGGAGAAGACGCTCGACCCCATCGTCAGCGAGCACGACGCCTCGGCCGGCTGGGCGCTGGGGAGCGCCGTCCTCGTGGCGGCGGCCGGCGTCTGGGCCTGGCGCCGAAAGGGGCTCGGTCGCGAGGTCACCGTCCCGCTGCTCGTGCTCACTGCCCTCTGCAGCGCCAGCCTCGGCCGGACCGCCCTGCTCGGGGGCCGGATCCGGCACCCCGAGGCCCGGGCGGGCTTCATCGCCCCAGCCACCCACGAGGAGAACGAGCACCACTGACGAGGCAGGCCCGACCCGCCGGCCGCCCTGACTGTTCGGCCCGGGTCCCGACCCCTTCCCTGAAGAGGTGACAGGCTCCCGGCGGAGCGTGTAACACCCCGG
>DASXGF010000075.1:0-1763 GCA_036489275.1 Myxococcaceae bacterium
CCGACGAAGAACGTGGTCCCGGTGAAGTAGACGGGCACCAGGGCCCGGATCTCGAGGCGCACGGCGAACCTCTCGTTGATCCAGATCTTCAGGCCGCCTCCGCCGGTGAAGGCGAACTTGACCTGGGTGCTGGGGGTCAACGTCGTCCCGTCCGTGAGGCGGGCGGTGGCCGGTGACACGATGATCACCCCCAGGGTGAGCGAGAAGAACGGCTCGAGGCGACCTCTCTTGAGGCCGTACACCCCGCCGATCTGGATGTAGTTGAGCGTGACGTCCGACTTCTCGGCGCTGCCCGGGAAGACGAGCCCGTTCGAGTCGAACCGCAGCTTCGTGGGCACCATCACCCAGAGCAGCTCCACCGAGTAACCGCGCCGGACCTCGTACGAGAGGGCTGCCCCGAAGTCGATCGAATCGTCGATGCGGATCGTCCCGCAGCAGGTGCCGACGTTGGTCGAGAACTGGTAGCCCACGAATCCCGAGAGCTCGATCCGGCCCCGTGCCGGTTCGGCGGGCTCGCGCGGCGGACCGTAGTAGCCGGGCGCGGGCTGAGCGGGCGCCGGGTAGTAACCAGGTGGTGGGGGCGGAGGGGGATACGGATAGGGCTGGCTGTACTGGGCGAGTGCACCGTTCGACGCGACCCCCGCCAGCAGGACGAGCACCGCCTGCAGTGTCCGGGCGCGAGCAGGCATGCCCGGCCTCACTTCTGGGTGACCACCAGCTCCAGACGTCTGTTTCTCGCCCGACCCGTGTCCGTGTCGTTGGGCGCCACAGGATTCTCCTGGCCCATGCCATCGGTCTCGATGCGGGCAGGTGCGACGCCGCCGTTGCTCAGCATGTCGCCCACGGTCTTCGCCCGGGCCAGCGACAGCGCCTTGTTGGCGGCCGGATCTCCCGTCGTGTCGGTGTAGCCGACGAGCTTCACCCTGGAATTCGGATAGGCGCTCAGTACCCGGGTCAGGTCGGCGACCGTGGAGCTCGAGGCGGGGGTGAGCGTGGTCCCGCCGGACTCGAAGTTCAGGTTGTCGAAGACGAAGGTCTTCGGAACGGCCGAGTTCGAGGCGTTCCCCAGGTAGCCGGCCAGATTGTAGAGGAAGGTGTCCTGCTCCACGTTCAGGTTGCCGCCCCCTGGGAGCGCGACGCTGGTGAGCTTCCTCGTCGGCGGGCCAGAGCCGCCGGTGGCCTGCTCCTGGTCTCCGCGCCCCCGGAAGAAGAGGAAGGCGAGCAGCGCGAGCGCCGCGATCACGGCCACCGGGACCCAGTTTCGCTTGGCCGTCCTCGCTCCCTCCTGAGCCAGCGCGGTGGCCTTGCTCCCCAGCTCACCGATGCTTCCCAGCCCGAGCGCGGATGCCAGTCCGGCCGGCGCGAACTTGGAGATCGCGTCCTTGTTGCTCGTCAGCAGATTGACCAACCCCGAGGCGTTCAATCCTCCAGAGGTGACCTGACGTCCGACCATTCCCATCACGATCGGTGCCGCCATCGCCAGGATGGAGCTCCCCGCCCCTGGGCTCACCCCGCTCGAGCCAGAGAGCGCGCTCGTGACGCCACCGAGCTTGTTGCCGAAGAGCGAGCCGAGGACCTGCTTGCCGGAGCCGATCAGCCCATCGACCGAGCCTTGCCCCCCGCCGAGGATCCCGCCCAGATTTCCGAGCACCTTCTCGAAGCCGCCCCCGGAGAGCGTCGACAGGAGCTGGCCTGCTCCGGAGGGCGACGAGGTGGCGCTGTTCAGCATTCCGGCCAGCACCGAGGGAACCGCGCCAGTCACC
>DASXGF010000077.1:0-7913 GCA_036489275.1 Myxococcaceae bacterium
GCCGAGCCGGTGGGTGGCGGTGAGCAGCGCCAGCCCCGGGCCAACGCGGATCTTCAGGTCGGAGCCCCGATCTCCGGGCGTCGCCGACTCGAAGCGGATGCCGAGCTCGAACGCCTCGCTCTCCCCTCCCGTCGCCTCGGCGCCGGCCTTCGCCGCGCGCATCCGCACCTCGCCCTCGTGGGTCGCCCCGTCGTGAATCCAGGTCAACCGGAAGGGCCGGTCCTTCAGCTCTGCCAGGCGACGGATCAGCTGCTCGCGCGAGCGCAGCTGCTTGCCATCGATGGCCTCGAGCCGGTCACCCCGGACCAGCCCCGCGTCCGCCGCGGCGCTCCCGGGCAGCACCCGGCCCACGTAGAGGAGCGAGTAGATGTCGGCCGCCTCGAGCCCGAAGGCGGCCATGCCGGCGCCCTCCTGCCGTGGCAAGCGGACCGTCCGCACCTCGGGGACGCTGGCCTCCAGACCGGGCACCTCGGCCGGGATGCGCCGGACGAGCTGGAGCGTGAGCTCGGGGGCGGTCGCCGAGGAGACCTCGCGCTCGAGCGCCGGCAGGTCCGGGACCGCCGTCCCGTTCACCGTGAGGACCCGGTCCAGCGTCTGCACCCCGGCGCGTTCCGCCGCGCTTCCCGAGCGCACGGCCACCACCGGCGGGGCACGGTTGGGGGCGATCCCGATCAGCCCCCGGTTCTTGCTCGCGCCCTCGGCGGTCGGGGTGATCATGAGCGAGACGGGCCGCCCATCGCGCTGCACGACCACCGGGATGCGCTGCCCGGCCTTCCCCACCAGCGCCCACTGCATCTCCTCGAGGGAGCGCACCGCACGCCCGTCGACCTCGGTCACCACGTCGCCGACCCGGATGCCGGCCGCGTCCGCGGGCATCCCCGGCACGACGCGCAGCACCGCGGTGGAGGGCTGCGGATAGCTGACGATGACCACGAAGAAGATGAGCAGCGGAAAGAGCAGATTGAACGCCGGCCCGGCGACGACGATCAGCATCCGCTTCCACGGAGCCTGCGCCAGGTAGCTCCGCGCCTCGTCCTCCGGGGCCGCGTCCTCGCCCGGCACCTCGCCCGCCATCTTCACGTAGCCGCCGAGGGGGAGCGCCGCGATGCGGTACTCGGTCTCGCCCCGGGTGAAGCTGAGCAGCGGCGGTCCGAAGCCGATGGAGAAGCGCAGGACCTTCACCCCCACCGCCTTGGCGAAGAGGAAGTGCCCGAGCTCATGGACGAAGACGAGCGCCCCGAGCAGGAGCACGAAGGCAGCCAGGTTCTGGAGGTCCATCCCTGGGGTGGGAAGTTAACCGCCGGAGCCCCGGGTCACAACGCGCCTGGAACGGAACCGCTCAGGAGTCCGCGAACGGCGACGACGTAGAGATACACCGCCGGGGCATTGAACAGCAGGGCATCCACCCGATCGAGCAATCCCCCGTGGCCCGGAATCAGCGTGCCCGAGTCCTTCACCCCGTGGGCCCGCTTGAGCAGCGACTCGCACAGGTCGCCTAGCGGACCGAGTACCGCACCGGCGAGGCCGAGCACGAGGCAGTCGACCGTGGTGAGCGCGGGGAATGCCACCCACCGCGCGACGAACATTCCCGCCACCGAGCCTGCCGCGCCCCCGGCGAAGCCCTCCCAGGTCTTGTTCGGGCTCACCGCGGGATGGAGCTTGTGCCGACCGAACAGCCGTCCGGCGAAGTAGGCACAGGTGTCGTTGGCCCAGGTGATGACCAGCGCGGAGATCACCCACTGCAGCCCCTGAGGGCCCACCCGGAGCGCGGCGATGGGACCGAGGCCGAGCCCGGCGTACAGGCAGCCCGTCACGACGTGCGCGGTGCGGGTGGGCGCGCGCTCGCGATCCGGAGCGAAGAGGGCCTGCACCGAGGCGGCGATGAACACCGCCCAGAGGGTCCACGCCGCGAACATCGTGAAGCCCACGGGCCGGGCCGCCGCGGCGAGCGAGATCAGCCCCGCGCCGAGCACCGCCAGGATCTCCGCCGGCCCCAGCCGCTTCTGGGTGATGAGCTCGTACTCCAGCGCGCAGGCCGCCGACGCGGTCGCGACCAGTCCGGCGGTCCACCAGCCGCCCAGCACCAGCAGCGTCAGCACCACCGGGAGCAGGACGAGCGCGGTGACGATGCGGACGACGAGGTTTCGGTTCTTCTCGTTCACTTGGGAAGCTGTGCCGAGGTGAGCCCGAACCGGCGCTCTCGCTGCTGATACTCCAGCACGGCTTCCAGGAATTGCCGAGCCCGGAACTCGGGCCACAGCGTGTCCACGAAGATGAACTCGGCGTAGGCCGACTGCCACAGCATGAAGTTGCTCACCCGGGTCTCGCCGCTGGTGCGGATGACGAGGTCGACCGGGGGCAGCCGCCCGGTCCAGAGCGCCGAGGCGAAGGTCTCGACGTCGATCGGACCGGAGGGCAACGTCCCTGCCCTGGCGCGCCGGACCAGCGCGTCGGCCGCGGCGGCGATCTCCTCCTGGCCGCCGTAGCTCAGCGCGAGCGTCAGCACCATCCCGCGGTTACGCGCCGACGCCTCCCGCACCGCCTCGAGCGGCGCGCGGACGAAGCGCGGGAGCCGGTCCAGCTCGCCCACCGCGTCGAGGCGGATACCGTTCTCGAGGATCTCCTGCCGTTCCGACTCGAGGTACTCGCGAAGGAGGTCCATCAGCCCAGCCACCTCGTCCGCCGGACGCGACCAGTTCTGAGCCGAGAAGGCGTACAGCGTCAGCGCCTGCACCCCGATGCGGCGCGCGGTGCGGGTCACCTCGCGGACGCTGTTGCTGCCCTCGCGGTGACCCTCCAGCCGGGGCAGGCCTCGCTCCTCGGCCCAGCGCCCGTTGCCGTCCATGATGATGCCCACGTGGGCGGGAAGGGGTCGCTCCCGGACCTGCATCTCCAGCGGGTCGCGCTCCACCACGGCCGAGGGCGCCATCACGGCGATGCACCGTACGCGAGCACGGCCGGAGCGTCCACGCAGAGCGTCATGCTCCGTCCTGGCCTCTCCAGAGCGCGATTCCGCCCAGCAAACCGGCGATGTTCGCCACCAGGTGCACCTCCGGCGGCAGGTCGATGCTCAGGTGCTTGGCGTTTCCGCCGCCGAGGTAGAGCCGCCGGGGGTTGAAGATGGGCAGCACCTGGGCAACCACCCGGGCGACCCGGCGGTTCCACTGCTTCTTCCCCACCTTCTCGAGGGCCTTGGCGCCCACGTAGTCCTCGTAGGTCTTGTGTTTCCGGAACGGATGGTGGGCGAGCTCGATGTTCGGCACGTACACCCCATCGTTGAACAGCGCGCATCCCATGCCCGTGCCGAGGGTGAGGAGCATCTCCACCCCTCGGCCTTCCACGACCCCGTACCCCTGCAGCCCCGCGTCATTGAGGACCCGGGTCGGGCGCCGAAAGCGTTCCTGCAGCGTCCGCGCCAGGGGAAAGCCGCTCCAGTCCGGATGGAGGTTGGGCGCGGTGCGGGTCACGCCCTCCACGACGACGCCGGGGAACCCCACCGAGACCCGCTCGAAGGCACCCAGCGGCTCGACCAGGGCCCAGAGCGCCTGGAGGACCCGCCTGGGGGTGGCCGGGCGTGGTGTCTCCACCCGCACCCGTTCCGTCACCGGCTGGCCGGTGGAGTCGAGGACCAGCGCCTTCAATCCGGTCCCACCAACATCGATGCACAACGTCCGCGGAGTGCGGGGCTTCGGCAGCGCGCGCGTGGCTGGAGGCATGGATCGCGAATTTATTGCGTCCTAGGATTTCCGGTGATTCCGGATGCCACCCAAGGTCATCGGTCCCTACCGCGTCCTGGACACGCTGGGCAGTGGAGGCGCGGGGACGGTGTACCGCGCCCTCGACCGCCGCACCGGTGATCCCGTGGCGCTCAAGCTGCTCTCCACCGGGCCGGCCCTGGATCCGCGCGCTGCCCGCCGGCTGGCGCGGGAGTTCGAGACCCTCGCCGAGCTGTCACACCCCAACGTCGTGAAGGTCTTCGATACGGGGGTGCACCACGGCTACCCCTACCTCGCGATGGAGCTGGTGGAGGGGCTCACCCTCCGGAACTACCTGGAGCTCGACCTGACCGACTCGCCCGGGGTCCGCACCTCCGTGAAGCGACGCGAGGAGCCCAGCGTGCCCTGGAACGACACCGACACCGGGGAGTGGGCGCCGGCGACCTTCACCCTGAGCGCCTTCGCCGAGGAGCCTCCGAGCGATGAGGTCTCGTACTCCTCCGGCCCGGAGAGTGTCCGTGCCCTGGCCGACGCGGCCGACGAGCCGGACACCCAGGAGTCGCGCGAGGTGAGCGTCGCCGACGACGTCTCGGCGCCGCCCGTGGAGCAGCTTCCCGCAGAGCCGACGCCGCGTCCTCCCGATCTCGCGGCGCTGAACCGCCCCGAGCGGACCGGCCGGCTCAAGGATGCGATGACTCAGCTGGCCAGCGCGCTCAGCTACATCCACGGCCACGGGCTCGTGCACCGGGATCTGAAGCCGAGCAACGTGATGGTGGACGAGGACCGGCTGGTCCGCCTCATGGACTTCGGTCTCGCCAAGTTCCTGGCCGACGACGGGGCGGTGACCGCCGATGGCCGGCTGGTGGGCACCTTCCGCTACATGGCGCCGGAGCAGATCCTCGGAGAGGGGCTCGACGCCCGGGCCGACCTCTACTCGCTGGGCGTGATCCTCTACGAGATGCTGACCGGCCGGACGCCCTTCGACGCCCGGACGCCGCACGAGCTCTGGCAGAAGGTGCTGGAGACGGAGGCCGCGACGGTGAGCTCGATCAACCCGGGTGCGGACGCGGTCCTGACGCGCATCGCGCATCGCCTCCTCCGAAAGGAGCCGGGCGAGCGGTTCCAGACGGCGGAGGAGGTCGCCGAGGCCCTCTCCGAGTGAGCGCCGGGCGAAGGACCCTCGAGGTCCCGGCCGACGCGGGCGGGGTGCGCGTCGACGTGTGGCTGGCCGGCGCGCTGGACCTGCCCCGGGCCCGGGTGAAGGAGCTGCTCGAGCGCGGCGCGGTGCGGATTGGCGGACGGGCGCCACGGAAGGGCGACCGCACCGTGCCGGGCGCGCGGGTGGACGTCACGCTGCCGTCCGAGGATCCGCGTCCAGTCCCGCAGCCCGAGCTCCCGCTGAGCGTCCTCCACGTCGATCCGCACCTCGTCGCGGTCGACAAGCCGGCGGGGATTCCCAGTCATCCGCTCGAGCCCGGGGAGCGCGGGACGCTGGTGAACGCGCTGGTGGCGCGGCATCCCGAGTGCGCCGACGCCTCCGCGGATCCGCGCGAGGGTGGGTTGGTCCACCGGCTGGACACGCTCACCTCGGGGGTGCTGCTCGCCGCGCGCTCTGCGGAGATCTGGCGCGCGCTCCGGGAGGCATTCACCGAGCGCCGGGTCGACAAGCGCTACCTCGCGGTGGTGACCGGGCCGGTGGCGGACTCCGGCGAGATCGATTTGCCGCTCCGCCATCGCGCCGATCACGTCGAGCCGGCGCTGGCCGGGGGCGGGCGGGAGGCGTTGACCGAGTTCCGGGTGCTCTCGCGCGCCGAGGACGCTGCGCTGCTCGAGGTGCGGATCCACACCGGCGTCCTCCACCAGATCCGGGCGCACCTGGCAGCCATCGGCGCTCCGGTCCTCGGGGACACGGCTTACGGCGGACGTGCCCAGTCCGGTCTGGATCGTTTCTTCCTCCACGCCGCGAAGCTGGGCCTCGAGCATCCGGTGGAGGGTTCGCGGCTGGAGATTGCCGCGCCGTTGCCGGAGGAGCTCCGGAATGTGCTCAGGGTGCGGGGGCTCGGCGGCGTCGACTGAGCAACACGTTGGCTGGCACGAGACGTGCGGCGCGCAAGTCTCCACGTCGCCGCGCGCCGCCCTTACCGTGCTCGCAGGAGGTGGACGTGGACGACGCGCGAAGGTTCGGGCGCCACATCCGCCAGCTCCGAGAGGATCACGGCCTGACCCAGAGTGATCTGGCGGACCGGGCGGGACTGGCTGTGGACAGCGTCCGCCGCATCGAGCGGGGGCAGCTCAGCCCTTCGCTCCGGAGCGTGGCCAAGCTCGCGGCGGGGATGGAGATCTCGTTGCACTCCCTGTTCGGGGGCTACGAGGCTCCTGGATCCTTCCTGGCCGATCGGATCTGCGACCTGCTCGCCGAGCGGCCAGACGAGGACGTGGTCTCCGCCCACCGGGTGATCGTGGCTCTGCTCGGCACCTGAAGGCCCGCGAAGGCAGCATCGGACACGGGGTCGGGGCCATCGAAGGTGCCTGACACCTTCAATGGCTCTGCTCGGCACCTGCAGGCCCGCGAAGGCCCCATCGGACACGGGGTCGGACCATCGAAGATGCCCACACCTTCAATGGCTCCGTAAGGTCCCGTTCCGCCTCGGGATCGGCCCCCTGCGGTAGGGTGCGCGCCGACCGCCATGCGGGCCATCGTTCACGTGGACATGGACGCCTTCTACGCGTCCGTCGAGCAGCGCGACCGGCCCGAGCTCCGCGGCCGGCCAGTCATCGTCGGTGGCCACCCCCGCCGCGGTGTCGTGCTGGCCGCCAGCTACGAGGTGCGGCCCTTCGGCGTCCGCAGCGCGATTCCGATGGCCCGCGCCCTCGTGCTGGCGCCCGGAGCCACGGTGGTCCCGCCCCGCTTCTCCGCGTACGCCGAGGCCAGCGAGCAGGTCTTCGCCATCCTCGAGCGCTACACCCCGCTCATCGAGCCGCTCTCGCTCGACGAGGCCTTCCTCGACGTCACCGCCTCCCGCTCCCTCTTCGGGTCGCCGGCCGAGATCGCCACGCGGCTCCGCCAGGAGATCGCCTCCGAGGTGAACCTCCCGGCCTCCGCGGGCATCGCCTCGAGCAAGTTCGTCGCCAAGATCGCGTCTGACCTGGCCAAGCCCAACGGCCAGCGGGAGGTCCGGCCGGAGGAGACGCGCGAGTTCCTCGCCCGGCTTCCGGTGTCGCGGCTCTGGGGCGTCGGTCCGAAGCTCGAGGCTCGCCTGCACCAGCTCGGGGTGCGCCTGGTGGGGGACCTGGCCACGCGCGACCCGGAGTGGCTCACCGCACGGCTCGGGGACCTGGGCGCCCACCTCGCCGCCCTCTCCCGCGGCGACGACGACCGACCGGTGGTGCCGGACCGCAGCAGCAAGAGCATCGGCGCGGAGGACACCTTCGAGGAGGACGTGTCCGACCTCGACGTCCTCCGTCCGCGCCTCCACGCGCAGGCGCTGCGGGTCGGCCGTCGCCTCCGCCGCGCAGGGCTGAAGACCCGCGTGGTGCAGCTGAAGCTGAAGCTCGACGACTTCACGCTCCAGACCCGCCGCTGCACGCTCGAGCGATCGACCGATGACGGGCAGGAGCTCTACCGGCACGCGCTGGCACTGCTCGAGCGCACGCCGCTCCCGCGCCCGGTGCGACTCACCGGCGTGTCCGCGCAGGAGCTGGGCGAGACGGAAGAGGCCCAGCTCGGCCTCTTCGGTGAGCCACCGAAGCGCTCCGACGCGCTGAACCGCGCCCTCGACGCCATCGCCGAGCGGTTCGGACGGGGCGCGGTCGCTCCCGCCGACGTGCTCTCGCTCGAGGCCGACGATCCGTCCGACGAACTCCGGGCGAGCGCCGGAGCGTCCCGCCTCGATCTCCCCGACGAGCGCTAACCCGCCGCCGGGCGCGGACCGAGCGGCCCCTTCACCCCGAACCGCGTGCGGAGCTCCTCCAGCCAATCGTCCGCGTGGCGGTAGCGGTTCCGCACCGTGCGCGCCCCACGGGTCTCCATCCGGTAGCGCTCGGTCACCGTGCTCCGCCCCCACGGGCGCGCCAGGGTGAAGACGGTGTGGTTCGTGAACGGGGAGTCGGGACTGGTCTGGTGCCAGTGGAACATCCCCGAGAACTCGGACAGGGTCCGCGGCCGTAGCGAGACCCGGTACAGCGGCCGCCAGTGGC
>DASXGF010000113.1:0-7402 GCA_036489275.1 Myxococcaceae bacterium
GCTGCTCCAGGCGCGCCGCGCGATGCCGGAGCGCAAGAAGCTCGCCGACCTCGACCTGCGGGAGTTCGTGGTGACCTTCGGCGAGCGGGCAAAGGTGTCGGTGGCCGACGCGCTGGAGACGGTGAAGCACCGCATCCGCACGCGGTTCCGGCCGGCCACCGCGTCGACCGGGAGCTGATGGCCCTCACCAGCCGCCGGGATCGCGGCGCTCCACCTTCTTGCGCCCGAGGCGCTTCTTCGCCTCGAGCCGGCGCTCCTTCGCCCCGCGCGAGGGCCGGGTGGGCCGGCGGGGACGCTGGACGTGGGTCAGCCGGGAGAGCGCGGCCCGGAGGCGCTCCAGCGCGGCGCTCCGGTTCTGCGCCTGGCTCCGGCGCTCGGTGGCGGTGACCGTCACCCCGGTCGGCGGATGCACCAGGCGCACGGCCGAGGCGGTCTTGTTCCGGTGCTGGCCGCCGGGTCCGCCCCCGACGAAGGTGGTGACCTCGCAGGCGCGCAGCAGCGCCTCGTCGTCCAGCGCCAGCGCGGCGCGTGCCGCTTCCCTCCGTGATCCGGGCTGCTCCATCGCTCGGGTCCACCATAGGCATGCCCGATGCCTGCCTGCTCGCAGGGGAGGTTCCGGCGAGCGAGATCGAGACTCCGGCGGAGGTGCGTCGCCGCCGTCCTCCTGTTAGCACCGCATCTCCCCGTCCATGCACCGGATCCACCTCGAGGGTGCCCGCACCCACAACCTGGCGGGCGTCAGCGTCGAGCTCTCCGCCGGCCAGCTCACCGCCGTCACCGGCGTGTCGGGCAGCGGCAAGAGCAGCCTCGCGGTGGACACCCTCTACGCCGAGGGGCAGCGCCGGTTCGTCGAGAGCTTCAGCCCCTACGCCCGGCAGTTCCTGGAACGCCTGGAACGACCTCCGATGGAGCGCCTCGAGCCGGTGGCGGCGGGCATCGCCGTCGACCGGCGGACCAGCGTGAAGAGCTCGCGGTCGACCGTGGCCACCCTCGCCGACCTCGAGGCGTACTTCTCGGCGCTCTTCACCCGTGAGGCGCTGCCGCTCTGCCCCGAGCACGGGGAGGAAGCCGTCCGGCGCGACCCCGACTCGGCAGCCCACGCGCTCGTGGCCGAGCACGCGGGCGCGGCGACCATCCTCACCTTTCCGGTCCGGGTCCCGGACACCGAGACCTTCCTCGGCGTCCGCGCGCGGCTCCTGAAGGACGGCTTCCGGCGGCTGCTCATCGGCGGCGAGGTGCGGCCGCTCGAGGAGCTCCGCCCCGCCGAGGCGATGGGCGCCGCGGGGCAGGCCGACGTCGTGGTCGACCGCCTGACGCTCTCCAGGGACGTCCGGGGGCGGCTGGCCGCGTCGCTCGAGCAGGCCTGGGCCGAGGGTCACGGCGACGCGCATCTGTGGATCGACGGCCGCCGCCGGCCGGTGCGGCAGGGACTGGTGTGCCCGGTCTGCGCGCGCGGCTTCGAGCCCGCCCGCCCGGGGCTGTTCAGCTACCAGTCGCCGGTGGGCGCCTGCCCGGCCTGCCGCGGCTTCGGCCGGACGCTGGGCATCGACTGGGCGAAGGTGATTCCGGACGAGTCGCTCACCATCGCCGACGGGGCGCTCCGCCCCTGGAACGGCCGCTCGAGCGAGTGGGAGCGCGCGCAGCTGGTCCGCTTCGCCAAGGCCAACCGCATTCCGCTCGACGTCCCGTGGCGGGAGCTGCGCCCGGAGCAGCGCGAGGCGGTGCTCGACGGCGAGGGCACCTACCGCGGCGGCCGGTACCCGGGCCTCAGGGCCTGGTTCCGGTGGATGGAGTCGCGCACCTACAAGATGCATGTGCGCGTGCTGCTCAGCCGCTACCGCGCCTACAGGCTCTGCGCCACCTGTGACGGGGCCCGGCTCAACCCCGATGCGCTCGGCTACCGCGTGGGCGGGCTCGACCTCGCCGCGTGGCACCGCCTCGAGGTGGCCGAGGCGCACCGTCGGCTGGAGGCGCTCGCGACGCGCAATGGCCAGGGAGAGCTCGCCCGCCGCGAGCTGGTGAGCCGTCTGGGCTGGCTGGTCCGCGTGGGCCTCGGCTACCTCGGGCTCGACCGGCAGAGCCGCACGCTGTCCGGCGGCGAGGCGCAGCGGGTGTCGCTCACCGCGGCGCTCGGCACCGGGCTCACCGGCGCGCTCTTCGTGCTCGACGAGCCATCCGTCGGCTTGCACCCGTCGGACCTTCCGCCGCTCACCACCGCCCTGGGCGAGCTCGCCCGGCGGGGGAACGCGGTGATGGTGCTCGAGCACGACCCGGCGCTCATCCGCGCCAGCGACCGCGTCCTCGAGCTCGGGCCGGGGGCCGGACCCGAGGGCGGACGTCTTTGCTTCGACGGCACGCCGGCGGCGCTGGCCCGAAGGAGCGATCTCCCCACCGGCCGGGTCCTCGGCAGCTCCCGCGCGCACGCCCGCCCCCGCCGGACGCCCCGCGGGTGGATCGAGGTTCGCGGCGCGTCGGCCAACAACCTCGCACATCTCGACCTGCGGCTCCCCCTCGGCGTGCTCGGCGCGGTGTGCGGCCCGAGCGGCTCGGGGAAGAGCACCCTCGCCGAGGAGGTCGTCCACCGCACCCTGGCGCGGGCGCTCGGGCAGCGTGGCGTCGAGGCCCCGGGAACGGTGCGGTCGATCACCCCGGATCGGCCGCTGGACCGGGTCGTCCTCGTCGACCAGGCGCCGCTCGGGCGCACCTCGCGCGGCAACGCGGCGACCTACACCAAGGCCTGGGAGCGCTTCCGGAAGCGCTTCGCCGCCGAGCCGGACGCGGTGCTCCGCGAGTTCGGCCCGGCGCACTTCTCCTTCAACGTCGAGGGCGGCCGCTGCGAGGCCTGCTCAGGTGAGGGCAGCGAGACGGTGGAGATGCAGTTCCTCGCCGACGTCGCGCTGACCTGCCCGAGCTGCCAGGGTCGGCGCTTCAAGCCCGAGGTGCTCGAGGTCCGGCTGAAGGGCCACACGGTCTCCGACGTGCTGGCGATGACCGTCGACCAGGCGCTGGCCGCATTCTCCGAGGACCGCCTCATCGCCGAGGCGCTCCGTCCTCTGCAGCGGCTGGGTCTCGGGTATCTGCCCATCGGTCAACCTCTGTCCACGCTCTCCGGGGGCGAGGCCCAGCGGGTGAAGCTCGCACGGGCGCTCGGCGGCGCGCAGGAAGGCGTGCTCTACGTCCTCGACGAGCCCAGCGCCGGCCTGCACGGCGAGGACGTGGCGCGGGTCCTGGAGGCGCTGCACGCGCTGGTGGACGCCGGAGCGAGCGTCCTGGTGGTGGACCACGATCTCGACCTCCTCGCCTCGTCGGACTGGCTGGTCGAGCTCGGCCCCGGCGGCGGACGCGAGGGCGGACGGCTGGTGGCGGAGGGCGCTCCCGAGGACGTCGCCCGGGGGGCCACCCGCACTGCCGAGGCGCTCCGCGCGGCGACTGTCGTTCGCGACCCGCCGGCCCCCGCTGAGCCACCAGGCGGAGCCCGGTGGCTCGAGGTGGAGCACGCGCGCGAGCACAACCTGGCCGACGTGAGCTGCCGCATCCCGCTCGGGAAGCTGGTGGTGCTCACCGGTCCCAGCGGATCGGGAAAGTCCACCCTGGCCTTCGACGTCATCTTCGCCGAGGCGCAGCGCCGCTTCACCGAGACGCTGAGCCCGTACGCGCGGCAGTTCCTCCCCACCTTGCCCCGGCCGGACGTGGAGCGGATCCGCGGGCTCCCGCCCTCGGTCGCCCTCGAGCAGCGCACTGCCCGGGCCGGCGCGACGAGCACCGTCGCCACGGTGACCGAGGTGGCCCACTACCTCCGGCTGCTCTTCGCCAAGCTGGGCACGCCGCACTGCCCGAACGACGACACCGCCATCGCCCCGCGCTCGGCCGAGCAGCTGCTCGAGGAGGCGCGGGCGATGCGCGGCGCCATCGAGCTGCTCGCTCCGGTGGTGCGCGCGCGCAAGGGCACCTACCTCGACGTCTTCACCGCCGCCGCCCGGGCCGGAGTGCACGAGGCGGTTTGCGACGGGGAGCGGGTCTCGACCGATGCACCGCCGAAGCTCGCCCGGAGCCGCGAGCACACCATCGACCTCGTGGTGTGGTCGGGCCCGGCTTCCGCGATTCCGGTCGACGCGTTCCGGCAGGCGCTCCGCTGGGGACAGGGCGCGGTGAAGGTGCTTCGGGCGGGTCGGGAGAAGCTCTTCTCGTCCGAGCGCAGCTGCCCGCGCTGCTCCACCGCCATTCCGGAGCTGGACCCGCGCTGGTTCTCCTTCAACACCGCGCAGGGACGGTGCGAGGACTGCGAGGGAACGGGCCTCCAGGGCGGCCCCGAGGAGGAGGAGTCCACCGAGCCGTGCCCCACCTGCGAGGGGACCCGGCTCCAGCCGATTCCGCGCGCGGTGCAGCTCTTCGGCCGGCGCTATTCCGAGGTGGTGCAGCAGCCGGTGGTGCGCGCGCTCGACGAGGTCCGGCGCTGGACGCTCTCCGGCGACGCTGCGCGCATCGGCGCGGCGGCGCTCGGCGAGCTCGTTCGCCGCCTGGAGTTCCTGGACCGGGTCGGCCTCGGCTACCTCTCGCTGGACCGGGCCGCGTCGACGCTCAGCGGCGGAGAGATGCAACGACTCCGGCTCTCGGCGCAGGCGGGCGCGGGGCTCACCGGCGCGCTCTACGTCCTCGACGAGCCCACCATCGGACTGCACCCGCGCGACACCGGCCGGCTCCTGGAGAACCTTCGCGCCCTGGTGGACACCGGCAGCACGGTCCTGGTCGTGGAGCACGACCTGGACACGCTGCGCGCCGCGGACCACCTGGTGGACCTCGGCCCGGGCGGAGGTCGGCTGGGCGGGCGCATCGTCGCCGCCGGGCCCCCGGCCGAGGTGCTGGCCTCGGAGGCTTCGCCCACCGCGCGGGCCCTCCACCTTCCTGTCCGCGGGCTCCGGCCGACCCGCCCGGCGCCTCGGGAGTGGCTCCGCCTCGACGGGGCCCGCTGCCACAACCTCCGCGGGGTCGACCTGGCGCTTCCCCTCGGGCGGATGACGGTGGTGGCCGGGGTCTCCGGCTCGGGCAAGAGCACGCTGGTCCGCCGCGTGCTGTTCCCCGCGGTGCGCGAGGCGCTAGGGCGCACCACGCCGCCACCGGGGCCGTTCCGGAAGCTTTCCGGCATCGGGCCGCTGCGCCGGGTGCTGGCCGTGGACCAGTCACCCATCGGGCGGACGCCGCGCAGCGTCCCTGCGACCTTTCTCGGCATCTGGGACGAGCTGCGACGGGTGTTCGCCGGGACGCCCGAGGCGCGCGCCCGGGGCTACGGCCCGACCCGCTTCTCCTTCAACTCGGGCGGCGGAGGACGGTGCCCGGCCTGCGCGGGGCAGGGGAGCATCAGCCACGAGATGTCCTTCCTCCCCGATGTGACGACTCCCTGCGAGGCGTGCGGCGGCGCGCGCTTCGAGCCGTCGACGCTCGAGGTGCGCTGGCGCGGGCTCAACGTGGGCGAGACGCTGCGGCTGACGGTGGACGAGGCGCTGGAGGCGTTCTCCGCCCTGCCGCGGGTGGCGGGTCCGCTGCGATGCCTCTCCGAGCTGGGCGTGGGCTATCTGCAGCTGGGGCAGGGGAGCCACACTCTCTCCGGAGGGGAGGCCCAGCGGCTGAAGCTCGCCGCGGAGCTGACCGCGACTGCCCGGCACGAGCCGTCGCTGTACGTGCTCGACGAGCCGACCACCGGGCTCCACCTGGCAGACGTGGCGAAGCTGCTCCGGGTGCTGGATCAGCTCGTCGCCCGGGGGGACACGCTGGTGGTCATCGAGCACCACCCGGTGGTCATCGCCGCGGCGGACCACGTCGTGGAGCTGGGACCCGAGGGCGGAGAGGCGGGCGGACGCATCGTCGCCACGGGCACGCCGGCCGAGGTGGCCCGCGCTTCCACTCCGACTGCTCCGGTCCTCCGGCAGATCCTCGGCGACGAGCGGCGTCAGCGCGCCGGATGAGCCGCGGACCCGGCGCGGACCGCTACTTCTTCTTCTTGGTCGTCGACTTCTTCGAGGTCGTCGACTTGGCGGGCGTCGCGGCCGGCTTCTTCGCGGCGGCCTTCGGCTCTTCCTTCACCGGCTCGGCCTTCCGCTCGGCGAGCAGCGCCTTCTCCCGCTCGAGGGTACTGATCTTGGTCTCCAGACCGGCCTGGACCTTCGCCTGGTCCTTGACCTTCTGCTCGAGGAGGGCAGACCGCTCGGTCTCCTTCTTGACCGTCGCCTCGGCGTCATCCTTCGCCGACTTGAGGGTGCAGGAGCTCCAGGTGCCGACGACGACTGCGGCCACGAGGAGGATCCAGGGGAGCTTGGAAGGTCGAGAACGGCGCCACTCCGCCTCGAACTCGGCAGTTGTCGACACGGGCCATCCACCTTAGCAGGCCCGCCCCCCCGTGGTAGTTCACTGCGCGCCATGGCCACCCTCGCGCACACCGAGCTGACCGCGAGCCCGAACCCGCCGGAGCGCTGGGTGCTCTTCCTCCACGGCCTCCTCGGACGGGGCGGAAACTGGCGCTCCTTCGGCAGGAGGTGGGTGGAGGCCCACCCGACCTGGGGGGCCGTGCTCGTCGACCTACGGCTGCATGGCGATTCCGGAACGGCTTTCGAGGCGCCGCACACGGTGGGTGCCGCGGCGAGCGACGTGCTGGCGCTGGTGCCTTCCCTCGCGGGAACCGTGGACGCGCTGGTCGGGCACTCGCTGGGCGGGAAGGTGGTCCTCGCGATGCTGCGCGAGAGCAGCCAGCGGTTCCCCCGTGCGGTGGTCCTCGACGCCTCTCCATCACCGCGCCCCGGCGGCCTCGGCGCGGAGCAGAGCCGCGACATCCTCGCGCTGCTGGCGACGGTGCCGCGCAGGTACGGAACGCGGAACGAGTTCGTCGCGGCCGTGGAGGCGGGCGGCCAGCCCCGGCCCATCGCGCAGTGGCTGGCGATGGCGCTCCAGCCGGCGGAAAAGGGATTCGAGCTCTCGCTGGATCTGCCAGGGCTGGAGTCGCTCTACCGGAGCGTCCTCGCCGACGACGACTGGGACGTGGTGACCTCGGTTCCACCGGGGCACCGGCTGGGGTTCGTGGTGGGTGGCGCGTCGGCGGCGGTCGAGCCGGCGGCCCGCGAGCGGATCCGCGCGCTCGCTCCCGAGGTGACCCTCGAGGAGATCCCCGGCGCCGGGCACTGGGTACACGTGGATGCGCCCGAGGCGACGTTCAGGGCGATCGAGCGCGCGTTGCTCCCCTGAGTTACCGGGGCGCCCAGCCGAAGAAGAGGTGGCAGAGGCTGGTCGCCGCCACGTAGCCGGCGAGGTCCGCGGTGAGACAGGCGATGAGCGTGTGCCGTAGCACCCGGACCTGAACGGCGCCGAAGTACACGGCGAGCACGTAGAAGGTCGTCTCGGTTCCGGCGTTGAGCAG
>DASXGF010000226.1:0-8112 GCA_036489275.1 Myxococcaceae bacterium
CGGTGCTGATCAAGGCGGTCGCCGGCGGCGGCGGCAAGGGCATGCGGCGCGTCAACCAGGCGGCCGAGTTCGGCGAGATGCTGGCCAGCTGCAAGCGCGAGGCGGCCTCGTCGTTCGGCGACGACCGCGTGCTGATCGAGAAATACCTGACGCGGCCGCGCCATATCGAGATCCAGGTCTTCGCCGACAGCCACGGCAGCTGCCTCTATCTGTTCGAGCGGGACTGCTCGATCCAGCGCCGCCACCAGAAGGTGATCGAGGAAGCGCCGGCGCCCAACATGGACCCGGCGCGGCGCAGGGCGATGGGCGAGGCGGCCCGCGCCCGGGTGTCGGCCTTCTCGATGGACGCGATGGTCGAGGCTTACGTCCGGCTGTGGCGGGCGTCCGTCCCGGTGCGGGCATGACGCGGGTGGTGCATGTGCGCTCCGGGCAGGGGCTCTACGGTGCCGAGCGCTCGCTGCTCACGCTGGCCGCGGCAACCGAGGCCCCCTTCGAGCCGATGGTGGCGAGCCTGGTGCGCCCCGACCGTGAGGACGTGCTCGGCGCCGCGGCGAGGGCCCTGGGGGTCGGGGCGGAGCGGGTGGAGGCACGGGGGAGGCTCTCGCTGTCCGCGCTCGGGCCCCTCGTCCGGCTGGCGCGGGGCGGGCTGCTCCACGCCCACGACTACAAGGCGCTGACCCTGGCCGTCGTCGCCGGGGCCCTGGCGCGCGCGCCGGTGGTGGCGACCTTCCACGGGGACACCGCGCATCTCGCGCGGGTGGTGGTCTACGAGCGCCTCGCACGGTGGCTCGCGCGCTTCACCTCGGGGGTGGCCGCGACCTCCGAGCCGCTCGCCGCGCGCATCCGGGCCGGCGCGCCACGGACGGCGGTTCACGTCATCCCCAACGGGCTCCGGGTCGGTCCGGCGGTCACCGCGGAGGGCCGGCTCGCCGCACGGCGGGGGCTGGGCCTCCCGCCGGAAGCGAGGGTGGTGGCGTTCGTCGGCAGGCTCTCGGTGGAGAAGGCGCCGGAAGTCCTGCTCCGCGCCGCGCGGGGGACCGGGGCGCGGGTCCTCGTCGCCGGTGACGGTCCGCTCCGTTCCGCGCTCCAGGCCGAAGCCGCGGGCGACGATGTGCGCTTCCTCGGCTTCGTCACCGACGTCGGGCGGGTGCTCGCCGCCGCCGACGTGCTCGCGCTGCCCTCGCGGACGGAGGGGCTGCCCATGGCCGCGCTCGAGGCGATGGCCGCGGGCGTCCCGGTGGTGGCCAGCGCGGTGGGCTCGCTGCCCGAGGTGCTCGGCGACGGCGCGGGGGTGCTCGTTCCGCCGGGCGACGTCGAGGCCCTCCGCGGGGCCCTGGAGCGCCTGTGGCTCCCCGCCACGCGGCAGGCGCTGGCGCAGGTCGCCCGCGCCCGGGTCGCGACCCGCTACGGCGCCGACGTGATGGCCAGGAGCTACCGCGAACGCCTCTATCAGCCTGCGCTGGAGAGCACGCGGGGGCGGGCGGGCTCCCCGTTGCTCCAGCCGCGGTAGAGCTCCACCAGCCGGGCGCCGATGCGCCGCCAGTCGTGCTCCTGCGCCACGGGCCACGCGGCGTCGGTGAGCCGGCCGGCGAGACCCGGCTCCTGCCGCAGACGCACGAGCGCCGCGACGAACTCCTCCGCCGTCTCGGCGTGCAGGAGGTGCGTGCCGTCGAGGAAGGGGAGCCCCTCCGAGGCGAGGCGGGTGGCCACGATGGGCACCCGGGCGGCCGCCGCCTCGAGGACCTTCAGCCGGGTGCCCGATCCGGCGCGGAGCGGCATCGCGGTGGCGAACGCCCGGGCGAGCCACGGCGCGACGTCGTCCACCCGGCCGGTGACCTCGATGTCCTCGGCGGCGAGCTCCGAGACGAGGGCGGGAGGCTTCCGGCCGATGAGCGCCAGCCGCAGCCCGGGACAGGCCTGGCGCACCTTCGGCCAGATCTCCCGGGCGAGGACGACGGCCGCGTCCACGTTGGGGCGCCAGTCGTAGGAGCCGACGAAGGCGACGGTGTCCCGCGGCTCGCGCGACGGAGGAGACGGCCGCAGCTCGACGCCGTTGGGGACGAGGACGACGTCGCGGGCCCCGGCGCGCCGCAGCGCCGCGGCATCGAGCTCGGAGCACGAGAGCACCGCGTCCACGCTCTGCACCGTCCGGGTCTCGAGCCGGGTGATGGCCGCCGCCTGTCGACGGAGGACGAGACTCAGCGGCCAGGGCGAGACCTCCGCCAGCCGCTCGGCGACCTGCGCCTCGACGTTGTGCGCGTCGACGACGATCCGCGCCCGCGGGGCCAGCTCCCGGGCGTCGGGAAGGAGCTGCGCCGGGTGGAGGTGGTCGAAGTGGACGAGGTCCACCGCTTCCTCGGAGAGGAGGCGCCGGAACGCGGCCCTGAGCGCGCGGCCGGCGTAGCGCCCGTACCCCACCGGCCGCCCCCGGAGCACGCCGCCGGCCTCGGCCAGCGTCGCGGCCAGGGGTCCACCCCCCTCGCGAGCCGTCACCACGCGGCCCCGGAGCTCGGCGCGCAACCCCCGTGCATCAGCGCCCGGAAACTCCGGGGCGAGCACGGTCACCTCGAAGGCATCGTCGAGAGACCGGAGCAGCTGGAGGGCACGGAGCGTGCCCCCCGAGTCCGCGGGGTAGGGGATCCTTGGAACGAGGTGGACAATGTTCACGGAAGAGCTTGCGATTTTCCTCGGAGACGCGGAGAAACCTGGGTTCCACCAGGCACGGCGCCAAGGGGGACGTCGGTGACCCGGAGCGGATGAAGCGTCTGCCCCCAGATCGGAGTGTCGGATGATTCACGAACTCGCGCGTCACTGGGGCTGGGTCGCACTCCGGGGCGCCCTCGCCATCGTCTTCGGGCTGATTGCGTTCTTCGAGCCGCAGTCGGCCTTCGCGGCCCTGGTCCTGCTGTTCGGGGCCTACGCGTTCGTCGACGGCGTCTTCGCCTTGATCGCCCTGTTCCGGGGACCCGGGGAACGCTTCTGGGTGCTGGTGCTGGAGGCCGTGGTGGGCATCGGCATCGGCGTGCTCACCATCGCTCGTCCGGCAGCGACCGCGCTGGCCTTGCTCTACTACGTGGGAATCTGGGCCATCCTCACCGGCGTCTTCGAGCTGGTCGCGGCGATTCGCCTCCGGAAGGAGATCACGGGTGAGTTCTGGCTCGGGCTGGCGGGTGTGCTCTCCATCGCTTTCGGGATCCTGCTCTTCGTCGTTCCCGGAAGCGCGGCGCTGGCGCTCACCATCTGGATCGGCGCCTACGCGTTCATCTTCGGGGTGATGCTGCTCCTGCTCGCCTTCCGGCTCCGGCGCTTCGCCGACGCCCATCGGCCGGCGGGGACCGGCACCACAGGCACCCCGGCCACCGCTACCCGGTAGCCGGCCCCTTTCCAGTCTCCATCCCGCGGGTCAGCGACTCGAGCACCAGGGCGAAGTTCTGCCATGGGCGTCCGGTGGCCCGGTGCATGCCGATCGTGCAGGGGTGGTTGGAGATGAGGTGCGCGTCGAAGGGGCGGAGGGAGATCTCCTCCGCCTCGGCGCGGGTCGCCGACGCGGTCAGCTCGGGATGGAGGAATCCCCTGTCACCGGCGAAGCCGCAGCAGCCGGCGCGGTCGGGTACCACCACCTCGTCTGCCACGGCGCGTGCGATGCCCACGAGCTTCGGGGTGAGCCCCATCTCCACCAGCGAGCACACCGGGTGGACGCAGGCCGAGCCCAGCCGCCGGTCGGTCCGGAGACGGGGGAGGAGCGTGTCGTGAACGAACTCGACCGAGTCGAGGATGCGCATCCGGTCGAAGCGCTCCCGGTTCGCCGGGGTGAGGGCTGACCGGGCCTCGCGGAATCCGTGGGCGCAGGAGCTGCCCTCGACCACCACTGGAAGCCGGCCCTCGCCGGTCCAGCGGAAGAGGCGCTCGATGGTGGCGTTGGTCACCAGTTCGTCGCCCTCGACGTAGCCCTTCGAGTGCCACGGCGTACTGCAGCACGCGCCGCCGATGTCCTCGGGGACGTGGACCGGCACGCCGGCGCGGCGGGCGAGCGCCACGAGCGCCTCGGGGATGGTGGGCCGCTCCGGCTCGC
Source organism: Myxococcaceae bacterium (assembly GCA_036489275.1). Taxonomy (GTDB): domain Bacteria; phylum Myxococcota; class Myxococcia; order Myxococcales; family Myxococcaceae; genus RPRB01. The sequence goes on from DASXGF010000226.1 coordinate 4,073, forward strand.
CCTCCGCCGGGCCGAAGATCCGGAGGATGCAGGCGGGGAAGTAGATGGCCTGGGCGTCCAACGGGGCGGTGCGGGGGAGGGCAGGCGCGGGGCGAGGCATGTCCGTCGTCCAGCGAGGAACCACGTCCTGCCCGAGCACCGCACGGACCCCACCGGTGAGAGCCCCCACCGCCCGGGAACCGACGACCGAGGCCAGCGCGTGCCCGGCGGCCAGGCTCGCCCGGGCCAGGCGCTCGACGGTCGGGGCGCGATCGGCGGCATCCCGGGCCGCGTTCCGGGCGAAGTCGCCGTGCGCGGCGGCCCGGAAGCGCTTCACCAGCGCACCGGTGTCGATCGAGACCGGGCAGCGGGTCTGGCACATGCCGTCCCCGGCGCAGGTGTCGAGGCCGGAGTAGCGGTAGTCGCGGCGGATCTCTTCCGACACCTCGCCCACCGGACGGCGCTCGAGCTCGCGCCGGACGACGATGCGCTGCCGCGGGGTCAGGGTGAGCTCGCGGCTCGGACAGACCGGCTCGCAGAAGCCGCACTCGATGCACATGTCTGCCTCCCGCTCGATCGAGGGGAGGGACTTGAGGGCCTCGAGGTGCGACTTCGGGCCGGTGGGGACGATGACCCCCGGGTTCAGGAGGCCTTCGGGATCCACCAGCGTTTTGAGCCGGCGCATGATGGCCAGCGCCTCCGGTCCCCACTCGGTCTCGACGAACGGGGCCATGTTCCGGCCGGTGCCGTGCTCGGCCTTCAGCGCGCCGTCGTATCTCTTGACCACCAGGGGAACCAGGTCGTCGACGAAGCGCGCGTACTGGTCCACCGCGGCCTGGTCGTTGAAGGACTGGGTGACGACGAAGTGCAGGTTCCCATCCTTGGCGTGGCCGAAGATGATCGCGTCGTCGTAGCGGTGCGTCCGGAAGAGACCCTGGAGGTCCACCGCGGCGTCGGCCAGATGGGGGATGGGGAAGCAGACGTCCTCGATGATGACCGTGGTGCCGCTCCGGCGGACGCCGCCCACGGTGGGGAAGAGCCCCTCGCGTACGCGCCAGAACCGCGTCTGCAGCTCGGGATCGCGAGTGAACTCGCCCGGCACGATGAGCGGCAGGGTTCGGGTGACGGCCGCAGCCGCGTTCTCCAGCGAGGGGAGCTCGGCCTCCTGGCCGGTCTGGAACTCGCAGAGCAGCGCGGCCGGCGCGGCGCCGAGATGACCGAGCTCGGTGGGCATGCCTGGCTTCCCCGCGGCGGCGCGGAGGCTCGCCGCGTCCAGGAGCTCGAGGGCCCGCGCGCCCGCGTCCCGCAGCGGGGCGATGGCGGCGCATGCGGCGTGGATGTCGCCGAAAAAGAGGAGCCCGGTCGACTTGTGGGGGAGGACGGGCACGGTGTCCATCACCGCCTCGGCGATGAAGGCCAGCGTTCCCTCCGAGCCGACGAGGAGGTGGGCGAAGATGTCGATGGGCAGCTCGAAGTCGACGAAGGCGTTGAGCTGGTAGCCGGTGGTGTTCTTCATCCGGTACTTGGCCCGGATGCGCTCGACCAGAGCAGGTCGCGCACGCACCTCGTCACGCAGCTGCAGCAGGCCCTGGTGGAGCGCCGGCTCCCGTGCCCGGAGCTCGGCGTCCGCGCCCTCGGCACCGCTGTCGATGACCGTGCCGGAGGGGAGGACGAAGGTCAGTGAGCGGAGCGTGTGGTAGCTGTTCTGCTCCACGCCGCAGCACATCCCGCTCGAGTTGTTGGCCAGGATGCCGCCCAGGGTGCAGGCGCGGATGCTCGCCGGATCGGGGCCGATCTTCCGGCCGAAGGGACGGAGCAGCTGGTTCAGGTGATCGCCGATCATCCCCGGCCGGGCCCGGATGCGCAGCCCGCCGTCCTCGACGCGGGCGGAGCGCCAGTGCCGCGCCACCTCCACCAGCAGTCCGTCGGAGAGTGACTGGCCGGACAGGCTCGTCCCGGCGGCGCGGAAGGTGATGGGGATTCCGCGCTCCCGGCTCAGGGCGAAGAGGCGCCGGACCTCGTCCACGCCGCCGGCGAGCACCACCGCCTCGGGGAGCAGTCGGTAGAAGCTCGCATCGGAGGCGAAGGCCACGCGATCCAGCGGCCGGGTGAGGACTCGCTCCGGAGCGGCGCAGCGGCCGAGCGCGTCCACGAGGTCGATCGCAGGCGAGAGAAGCTGCGCTGAGTCGGTCCCCATGCGGGCGCACTAAACGCCCATTCGCGGGGCGCTGGCGAGGGCTCGCTCATCGCCGGCGCCGCCGCGCAAGGTTTGCGCGCCCGGGCGGATCCCCCGGGGCGCCTCTTCGTTCGTCTGCCCGGGCGACTACTTGCTCAGGACCCGGGCAATCTTGAAGAAGACGTCGACGTTCGAGTACGTGCCGACGAAGGGCAGCCAGGCCTCGGGGTCGCGGGCGTACGCCGAGAGCGGGATGTCCGACGCGGTGTGGACATGAGCATCCGGGTGGACGATCCGGAAGCGCGCGCGTCGGGCGGCAGACCAGGCCGCGGCGCGTCTCAGCGTGGAGGGAGCGACGGATCGGGACTCCGGCCCGGATCGTTCGGTGAGCGCACCGGCGTATAGGGCGCGGTCGGGTAGGGGTTCCCGCACTGGCAGACGCGACACCCGCGGGCGGAGTCGCGGGTGCAGTCGGGCGCGGTGGCACAGCGCAGCCCCTGTGACTCCGGACAGAGGTCCTTGTCCGTCATCGCGCAGGCCGGAGCGAGGAGGAGCGCGAGGCAGAGAAGGAGCGGGCGGGGGCGCATGCGTCCCGGACCTTACCCAGACCTCAGTGGGAGGAGGGCTGCTTTCCCACCCACAGACTCTTCGCGATCATGCAGTGCACGCCCTTGCGGACGTCGACCACCTGGCTCACCCGGCAATCGCCGGCGATGGCGGTGAGCGAGTAGGCCTCCTCGCGGGTCAGCCCCTTGCTCGTGCTGAGAAAGTCCACCATCTCGGTGACCGCGTTGACCATCGCCTTGCCAAGGTCCTCGTCGAAGCCCACGGTGATCCAGTGGGTCCTGGTCTCGATGCGGGGCCAGGTGAGCTTCATGTCGTGATGTACGATGGGCTGGATCTCGATCGACTCGAACGAGCACTCCAGCGCGGTCAGGTTCACCTCGCCGTTGCCCTGGGCGCAGTGCGAGTCGCCGGTCCAGATGAGGCCGCCCTCCAGGAAGACCGGGATGAAGATGGTCGAGCCTGCGGTGAGCTCGTTGATGTCCATGTTCGACCCGTTCTTCCACGGTCGGAGCGTGCTGACCGGGGCGAGCGGGTCCTTCGATCCGCCCTTGCGAGGTGACGGGTCGTCCGGGTCGATGCCCACCGCCAGGGTTCCGGGGAACGGCCGGAGGGGGATCTCGATGCCCGGCTTGAAGGTGACGGTCGCCTTCTTCGGGTCGATGTCGAAGTAGTGGACGTAGCCCTCGGGGAACTGGGTGGCGAGCGCGCCGATGGTGGGAAACTCCTTGCCCGGCAAGTTGAAATTCGTCCCGACCTTCTTGGGGACGATCTTCCGGATCCGGATCTCCAGCACGTCACCCGGCTTCGCTCCCTGCACGTAGATGGGGCCGGTGAGAGAGTGGGGACCGCCACCGGGATTGGCCTTCCGGAGCTCGACGATCTTCTCCATCGTCGTGCCCTTCTGGATCTGATCCTTGGAGTGCATCAGCGTCTCGATCGAGACGATGTCGCCGGACTCGACGGTGAGCTTCGGCGGCTCCTTCGGGTCGAGCCACCCCCACTGCACGGTGTCCGGAGTGGCGGCGAGCCGATGGGTCTTCGGAGCGGGCTCGGCGAAGGCTGCGGTGGAGAGCACAGCGGCCCCCAGCAGGAGGCGCCCGACTTTCGTCGACATGGTTTCCCCTCCGTCTCGCTGCCTGGTCGGCAGGTGAGTGAGGGTAGGAGTCCAAGACACGGAGCGTCAAACCGACCTTGGTCATGCAATCACGTGGCTTGACGAGTTCTCTGAGACGTCGCTGCCTGAGACGTCGCTGCCTCAGCCCGGGCGTTCACTCGGAGCGACCGATCGGGCCGCCGGCGCCGCGCGTGATGACTGGAC
>DASXGF010000254.1:0-3010 GCA_036489275.1 Myxococcaceae bacterium
GCCGAGCACCGCGGTGGGGCGCACCGAGGAGCGCCAGCAGCCCGACGGGACGACGGTCACCACCACGCCGGAGGAGGCTGGACGGCTCCGCCACGAGACCCCCGAGCGGCTGCGGAAGCGTCTCAAGGGAGACCTCGACGCCATCGTGATGTCGGCGCTGCAGAAGGACCCCATCCAGCGCTACCCCTCGGTCGAGGCGCTGGCCCGCGACGTCCGCCGCTATCTCGACGGCCAGCCGATCACCGCGCGCAAGGCGAGCAGCGCGTACCGCCTCCGCAAGCTCGCTGGCCGTCACAAGCTCGGCGTCGCCGCGGGAGCCACGATTCTCGTTCTCCTGGTCGCCCTGGCGGTGACCTCCACGGTACAGGCGAGCCGCATCCGGAAGGAGCGCGACCGGGCGACCGCGGAGACCGCGAAGGTCACCGCGATGAACACCTTCCTCGAGGACGCGCTGGGGGCGGCGGACCCCTGGGAGAAGGGCTCGCGCAACATCTCGCTCCTCGACGCGCTCCGGCAGGCCCAGGCGAAGGCGGAGAGCGCCTTCCACGGGCAGCCGCTGATCCGCGCCGCGATCCTTCAGACCATCGGCTCGACCTTCGCCAACCTCGCCGAGTTCCAGGAGGGCGAGAAGGCCCTGCGCACCGCGCTGGTGCTGCGGACCGCCGCCGCCGGCCAGCGAAGCGACGAGGTGGCGGAGTCGCAGGCGAGCCTCTCCAACCTCTATGGGCTGTGGCACCGCTTCGACGAGGCGGTGAAGGCAGGGAAGGAGTCCCTGGACATCACCCGTGAGCTCCACGGGCCGAAGAGCCTGGAGACGGCCGCCGCGATGGATCCGCTGGGACAGGCATACGTGCGGAACGGAGATCTGAAGTCGCTCAAGCCGCTGGCCGAGGAGATGCTGGCCCTCGTCCGGACTCCCGGGCCGGCGTCCCACGGCTCGGGCAAGCCGATCGACCGGACGAAGGTGGAGGTCCAGGCACTGACCCTCCTCGCCTCGGTGGCCCTGCAGGAGGAGAGCTACCAGCGGATGGAGGCGCTCGACCGCGAGCGCCTGGACAAGATCCGCGCGCATCTTCCGGAGCTGCGCAGCGAGATGAGCGGCGCGCTGAACGACCTGGCGACGGCACAGTCGATGAGCGGCGATCTGGCGGGGGCGGAGGCCAACTACCGGGAGGCCCTGGCCCTCAACACCGCGGAGGTGGGCGAGGAGCACCCCGAGACGCTGGTCGTCCGCGAGAACCTCGGCGGGGTCTACTTCAAGGCGAAGCGCTACGACGAGACGCTGCGGATGCTCGACGTCGTGCTCGCCCTCCGCCGCAAGGCGCTCGGCGCGGATGCCGAGCCGGTGGGCCGCACGCTCGCCAACATCGGCACCGTGTCCGTCGCGGCGGGCAAGCTCGACGAGGCCGAGCGCTCCTACCGCGACGCCCTGGCGGTGCTGGTCCCCAAGCTCGGCGAGCAGAACCTGGACGTCGCGTCGGTCCGCCTCAGCTTCGCCGATCTCCTCCGCAAGCGCGGGGACCTGGACGGCGCCGAGCCGCTCATGAAGAGCGCGCTCGAGGTTCGCGCGAAGGTGCTGGGCGAGACCCACCCGGCCACGCAGCGGGCGCTGAAGCTGCTGGCCGATCTCGAGACCGCCCGGGGGAAGCCCGCGGAGGCGGCGGCGTACACCGCCCGGCTGGTGCCCGCGAAGAAGTAGCGACCGAGACAGCTGCGACGAGCCCGGCGCGTGCGAGCGGGGACCGGAGGCGTCACCCGGCCGCCACATCTCCCGGCACTGGACACTCCCGTCCGCTCAGCGACGGAACGATCGGCCAGTGCACCCGCAGCGCCGTTGACTTCACCCCTCGTTCCGGTGACGGATCGCCCGGGCAGGAGGAGAGCGACGGCCGTGGGCACTCCCAGCGCGAGAATCCCGGAATCATCGGCGCCTGCTCCCACCCCGGTGCCGCCTTCTCGTTCCGACTGGCGGCATCAGCTCGTCGACCGGGTCCGGCACCGACGGCGCCTGCTGATCGTCCTCGCTTCGTTGCTGGTCCTCTACACCGTCTTCGGTTTCCTGATCCTGCCGCTGATCGTCCGACGGCAGCTCGAGAAGCGGCTCACCGCTGCGCTTCACCGCGAGACCACCATCGCCCGGGTGCGGACCAACCCCTACGCGCTCTCGGTGACCATCGACGGCTTCCTGGTGAAGGCCGCCGACGGAAGCGCCTTCCTCTCCTTCGAGCGCCTCTACGTGAACCTCGGCGCCTGGCGGATCATCCGCCGGGAGGTCTCGCTCGACGAGATCTACCTGCTCCGCTTCCACGCCCGGGTGGCGCTGGACCGGAAGGGCAACCTCAACTTCCAGGACCTGCTCGACGAGGGCTCCTCCTCCGAGCCCACTCCGCCCCCCGCCCCCGAGGAGAAGAAGCGGCCGCTGGTGTTCGCCGTGCAGAAGCTCGGCATCGAGCAGGCGCAGATCGACTTCTCGGACCGGTCGCGCCGCCACCCCTTCGACACCACGGTCGGACCGTTCGACATCAATCTGCAGGGCTTCCGGACGCTGCCTGACTCCACGAGCCCCTACTCCTTCTCCGGGAGGACCGAAGCGGGAGAGACGTTCTCCTGGGCGGGAAATCTCCTGACCGAACCGCTCCGCTCGATCGGCACCATCACCTTCGGCGGGCTGCGGCTCTCGAAGTACAGCCCGTACTACGAGCAGGAGGTGGGCTTCGACATCCGCGACGGGCTCCTCGGCCTGAAGACGGCGTACACGCTCGAATGGGGGCCGGAACAGCACTTGCTCCGCCTGGCGGACGGGGCCATCTCGGTCCGCACCCTGGTGCTGGGGATCCCAGGGAACCAGCAGCCGAAGGTCGAGCTCCCGGCGGCCGACGTCGGGGGAATCGGAGTCGACGTCGTCGGGCGCACGGCACGGGTCGAGTCGCTCGTGCTGAAGGACGCAGTCATCCGCGCGCGCCGGAATCGCGATGGCCGGTTCGACCTCGAGCAGATGAAGCCTCCCCGG
>DASXGF010000329.1:0-1680 GCA_036489275.1 Myxococcaceae bacterium
GCAGGAGCTCCTTGCCGAGCGCGTGGTCGAGCGGCTCTCGCGGCGGCTCGGCCTTTCAGTGAGGAAGAGCGCCGCTGGATGAAACGCGCTGGGCTCGCTCAGGCGGGCCCGAGCTCTGGCGCTTCCCGGACCGGCCCGAGCGGGGTCGCGGCGAAGAACCTCAGCGGGGGCATGGTCCCGGCCTGGACGGCCAGCGCCGCCCGGAGCCCGTCCACGGGCGACCAGGCCGCGACGCTCCACGGCCGGTCGTGGGCGGACAGCTGCAAGAGCTCTCCCGAGGCATCCAGCTGCACGTCGACCGTCGTCAATCCCGAGGAGAGACCCGCGCCGCGCGCCTTCAGCACCGCCTCCTTGATCGTCCAGAGGGTGGTGAAGCGCTCGGGGCGTTCCATGCCGCTGCAGGCCCGGAGCATCGCCTGCTCGGGCCGGGTGAAGAAGCGGCCAGCGAGCCCGAGCACGTCCACGGTCGCGTCGATCTCCTCGACGTCGATGCCGACGCTCCGTCCGACGGCGACCGCCACCACGGCATGCGACTCCGAGTGGCTCAAGCTGAAGTGAAGATCGATCGGCGGATCCACGAGGCACGGCCGTCCCTCCGGCCCGTGCGCGATGCGCCACTCCTCGGGGGCGAGGGGCGCGTAGGTCGAGAGGGCGGTCCGGACCAGCGCGTGCGCAGCGACGAAGCGGGCGCGGAGCTCCGGAGTCCGGAACGCGTTCCCCCGCATCCGCTCGTCCGGGTCGAGGGCCTGGACCCAGGACTCCGGAGGAGGCGAAGGCGCCGGACTCTCGAGGAACCACACGTCGACGACGTCCTCGAGTGACCCGCGACGAGAGACGGTCGGCACGTGCCCATGCTAGCAGCGAGCGGGCATGGACGGAGAAGCGCTCAGCCTGGTCGAGCAGGCCATCGCCCGGCACGGAGGTGAGCGCTGGTCGAGGATCGAGGCCGTCGAGCTCCCGGTGCTCGCGCTTTCCGGGTTTCTGCCCTGGCTCAAGGGCTACCCCCGGAGCTTCGGGCTCCCGCGCCTCGTCCGGATCGAACCGGTCCGCGCCCGCGCCGTCTTCGTGGACTACCCGGGTCCCGGCGAGCACGGGGTCTTCGACAGAGGACGGGTGGCGCTCGGCGAGGCGGAGCCGGTCGAGTACCGCGCGAGCTTCTCGGGCGGGGCAAGGCGGCGGCGGTGGTCAGCGCTCGATGCCCTGTACTTCTTCGGCTACGCGCTGACGCACTACCACTCACTGCCGTGGAGCCTCCGCGATGCCGAGGCGCTCGCGGTCCGGCGGACGCGACAGAGCGACCCACGCGCTGACGGTGAGGTTCCCGCGCACGGTGCACACGCACTCCGAGGTCCAGACGATCTACTTCGCGGAGGACGGGCTCATCGTCCGCCACGACTACGTCGCGGAGATCATCAGCCCGTGGGCCCACGGCGCGCATCTCTGGCTCGAGTACGTCGAGGTGAAGGGGATCCCCATCGCGACCCACCGGCGGGTCCTCACCCGGATCGGCCGCCAGCCGCTGCCGCTCGTCGCGCTCGACGCGAGGCTCGGGGCGCCGGTCATCTGCTCGGGCAGCTGAGAGCCCGCGTTCTACTGCGCCAACCAGGTCTCAGGACCTGCCGTACGCGCTACATCTCGTTGCCCAGGAGAGGACTCGAACCTCCATGCCTCGCGGCGCTA
>DASXGF010000390.1:0-9238 GCA_036489275.1 Myxococcaceae bacterium
CTCGACGGCGCGCACCACCGCGGCCTCGATCTCGGCCGCAAGGCTGCGGTCCATACGACGGCCCTCGATCGTCGCCTCGGCAGCGCGCATGCGCTGCGGCCGCGGACCGACGGCGCCCACGAATACGCGCGCGGTCGCCACGGCGCCATCGCGCCCGAGCGTCACCCGGGCGGCCGCACAGGCAAGCGGACGCGCCAGCCCGTGCCGGGCCGCGACGCGATGATGGCTCGCGCCGGCGCGGCCGTGCGGGAGCGCAAGCGCGATCCGCAGCACGAGCTCGTCGGGCTGGCGCAGCGTCTCGCCGGCACCGCTGATCCAGTCGGCGGCAGCCGCGCGGCGCTCGCCGCGCGCATTGACGACGACGAGCGTCGCATCGAGCGCCGCGAGCAGACACGGCGGATCGGACCAGGGCTCGGCCGCGCAGAGATTGCCGACCAGCGTGCCATGATTGCGAATCTGCACCGAGGCGAGCGTCTGCTCGAGCGTGGCAAGCTCCGGAAAATGCTCGGCCACGGGCCGCGAGGTCTCGATCTCGCGGTGGCGCACCAGCGCGCCGATCACGAGGCTCTGCCCGGTTGCGTCGAGCGCCGGCACGGTAGCCTCGCGGATCCCCTTGATGTTGACGATGGTCACGGACGCGAAACGGCCGCGCTTGAGCGCCGGCACGACCGACATCCCGCCCGCGAGCACGATGCGGGCGATCGCCACCTGCCCGGTCCTCTCCAGCGCGGCGGACAGGAGCGCGTAGGCCTTGCCAGACCGGGCGTCGGGAGCGACGTAGTACGAGCCGTCGATCTGCACCGGGTCGACCTCCTCGACCTTCACGAACTCCTCGATCCCGATGGTCCGGTCACGCTCGGGATCGGCGGCGCGCAGCTCCTCCTGGGTGAGGGTCACCACCTGAGTCTTGGAGAGCTCGTAGCCCTTGACGATGTGCTGCCAGGGCACCTCCTTCCCGTCCCGCTCGCAGACGCGCTTCTCGCGAATCCGGCCGCCGTCGGCGTCGTGGTAGAGGTGAAACGCAAAGTCGAGCCGCTTCGTTGACGGGGTGAGCGACACCGGAACGTTCACCAGCCCGAAGCTGATCGCACCTTTCCAGTACGGACGCGCCATGGTGCGTCGTAGGGTTGCGCCGGTCCTGCCCGGACGGAAGGGGGATTCCGCGGGGAGTGTCGGCAGGGAGGCCGGCGGTTGCGTGCCGGCCGGGCAGGCACCATCCATGCTGGGGGAGGCTTCATGTTCAGAACGTCTGTTTGCGCGCTGGCCTTGAGCTGTGCCGTCGCCGCCTGCGCGACCACCGGGATCGCGAAGGCGCTGGTGTCCGACGAGCAGGAGGCCCAGCTCGGCGCTCAGGTGAAGCAGGAGCTGGACAAGCAGGGCACGAAGTACATCACCGACCCGGAGATCGTGAATTACGTGAAAGGCGTCGCGCAGAAGATCTTCGTCTCGGCCGACAAGGACCGCCCCGGCGTCAAATGGCAGGTCTTCGTCATCGATGATCCGAAGCAGGTCAACGCCTTCGCGACCCCCGGCGGCTACCTCTTCGTCTACAGCGGCCTGCTGATGGCTGCGGACAACGAGGCACAGCTGGCCGGGGTGTGGGGACACGAATCGGGGCACGTCGTGGCCCGGCATTCCGCCCAGCAGATGGTGAACGAGATGGGCCTGGACAGCGTGATCGGCATCGCGCTCGGCCAGAACCCGAACCAGCTCGCGCAACTCGCCTCGACGCTCGCGGCCAAGGGCGCCCTGCTCGCCTACAGCCGCGAGGACGAGACCCAGGCCGACGAGTACGGCGCGCGCTACTCCGCCCAGGCCGGGTACGACCCTCACGGCATCATCCAGTTCTTCGAGAAGCTGCAGAAGATGGAGGGCGCGCAGCCGGCGTTTGCCAAGTACCTGTCCGACCACCCGGCGACCGGGGACCGGATCACCCACCTCCAGCAGTACATCCAGGAGCATCACCTCACCGGGTCGGAGCTCGGGGCCGAGCGGCTCCAGCCGGTGAAGCAGAAGCTCATCGCGCAGGCGCAGTCGGCGGGGGTGAAGCCCGCGTCGCTGAAGTAGCGCTCACCTGCGGAGCAGCTCGAAGGCCAGGTTCCTGCCGAGTCCCGCGTCGAAGGCCAGCACGCGCCATACCGCGAGCAGCCGGTCGATGGCGCAGGCGGAGCTCAGCGGGCCGGCGTCGACTGCGTCGAAGCCGATGTCCCGGGCGAGCCGGAGCACGATGGCGCGAGCCAGCGGGTCGTTGGCGCAGACGAAGGTCGAGGCACGCCCGTTCTCGAAGCGGGGGTTGACCATCACCTCGGCGGGGACGGTGTTGAATGCCCGGACCACCCTGGCGGTGGGGACGAGGGCGGCGACGATCTGGGTGGAGGAGCGGTCGTCGGTGGGCGGCTTCGGGGCGTTGGTGGGGTCGACGATGATCTTCCCGTCGAGGTCGCCGGCGGCGTGGAGCACCTCCTGCACCGCGCCGTACGGGACGCCGAGGACGAGCACCTCGGCCCAGCGCGCGACGTCCCCGAGCGACGGCGGCTCCGCGCCCTCGGCCGCCGCGGGGTCGCGGACGCCGTAGCGCACCTCGTGTCCGGCGGTGGCCAGGGCGTGACCCAGCGCCGCCCCGACGTGCCCCCGTCCGAAGACTCCGATGCGCATCGCCACAGGGTGCGGACCCCGTCGACACGCCGCAACCGCGGAACGCCCACCGACCAGATGAGCAACCGCTCGGCTATTGAAGGTGTCAAACACCTCCGATGACTTTTCCCTCCGAACCGCGTGCTGGGGCCATGTTCGAGCCAAGCTAGCAGCCAGTCAGACGCTCACATGGCTGATCACCGATGGCGGACGGTGGACCTCAGGCGCCCAGCTGCTCGGCGTCCGGGCCCGGGCGGGGAGGCCGTGGCGTGGTGGTCAGCCGGACTCCGGCGAGGACCAGGACCCCGCCGACCGCCACCTCCCAGCCGATGCGCTCCCCGAGCACGAGCCACGCCGCCACCGCCGTCACCACCGGCTGGAGGTTGCTGAAGACCGCGACCTTGGAGGCGTCCGTCCTTCCCAGCGCCCAGTACCAGAGGAAGTAGCTGACGACGGAGGTGAGCAGCGCCAGGTAGAGGATGGCGCCCGTCACCACCGGGCTCGCGCCGAGCACGAGCTCGGGCCGCAGCACCCATGGCGACAGGGGGAGGAGCCAGAGCGCGCCGGCGATCATCGACCAGGCGGTGGCCCGGAGCGCTCCAAATTCGCCGATGAAGGCCTTCCCCTCGGCGGTGTACAGCACCCAGGCGGTGACCGCCCCGAGGATGAGGACGTCCCCGACGAAGACCCCCGAGAGCGCCCTGAGCCCGTGGGCGAGGAGCAGCACCAGCGCGCCGACGAACGCGAGCAGCAGACCGAGTCCGGCCCGCCCGCTCGCCGCCTCCCGCCCGCGGAGCAGCGAGTAGAGGTACACGCCGAGCGGCGTCAGCGCGTACAGGAGGGCGGCGTGCGCCGCCGTGGAGCGCTGGAGCCCGGCGAAGAACAGCCCCTGGTTCAAGGGGCCGGTGAGAAACCCGAGCACCAGGGCCAGCGGCACGGCGCGCCTCGGCGGCAGCGCCGGTCCGGGCAGCACGAGGACCAGGAGCGCGAACACCACCCCGCTGATGAGGAACCGCCAGAGCACCAGCGTCGCCACCGGCACCTCGCTCAACGCGCGCTTGGCGACGAGATAGGTGCCGCCGCTGATCGCCGTCTGGAAGAGCAGCGCGACGACGACTCCCGTGCTCAACCCGTCACGGGCGTGCACCGGCCCGGGTCCGGCGGCCGCGCTCAGGCGAGAGGAAGTCGGGCGAGGGCCCATCGAGCGGCGTCACTCACCACAGCGCTCGGGTCCTGCGCCAGCTTTTCCAGCACCGGTCGGGCACGGGCGTCGCGCGCTGCCCCCAGGGCGTAGGCCGCGTTACGGCGCAGCCCGTCGTATCCGGCGCGCGCGAGCGCCGTGCCCGGCACCAGCTCGGAGTACCGCTCGGGGCTCATCGCCGCCAGGCCGCGCGCGTCCAGGCCGGCGACCGCTCGCGGCACGAACCTCGCCCCCGGCGCGGACAGCGGCGCAGCGTTCAGCGGGCACACCTCCTGGCACACGTCGCAGCCGAAGACGTGCGGCGCCATCGCCTCGCGGTGCTCGGGCGGGACGGGCCCCTCGTTCTCGATGGTCTGGTACGAGAGGCAGGCTCGGGAGTCGACCCGGCCGGCCCCGTCGAGAGCACCGGTGGGACAGGCGTCGACGCAGAGGCGGCAGCTGCCGCAGCGGTCCGCGGCCGGCCCATCGTCGTAGGCGTCCACCTCGAGCTCGAGCACCAGCACCGCGAGCACCACCCAGGAGCCGAAGGGACGCGTCACCAGGCACCCGTTCCGCGCGATGACCCCGAGCCCCGCCCGCGCGGCCCAGACCTTCTCCATGAACGGCCCGTGGTCCACCGAGCCGTACGTCCGCAGTCCCGGCCACTGATTTCGCAAGGTCCGGCGGAAGGCGCGGAGCCGGTCGCGGAGCGTCGCGTGGTAGTCGCGGCCACGCGCGTACCGGGCGACGGGCGAGCCCTCCGTCGAGCCCGGCTCCGTCCAGTAGTTGCAGGCGAGCGCGACGACCGTGCGCGCCCCGGGGAGCAGGCGGCACGGGTCGAGGCGGTCCGCGGCACGCTCGGCGATCCAGTCCATGTCCGCGGCCATCCCCGCGGAGAGCCACTCGAGGAGCGCTGCCGGTGGAATGGGCTCGGGACGGGCGAAGCCGCAGAGGTCGAAGCCGGCCTCCAGAGCCAGGGCCCGCACCCGCGCCGACGGAGCGACCTCGGTCAGGGCGAGGGCGTCCCGGTCCCGCCCGGAATCCACGGCACGTCCTTCACCCCCGCCCGGTGATTCGCCGCCCGTGCGAGCACGAAGAGGAAGTCGGACAGGCGATTGAGGAAGCGAAGCGTCACTTCGTCGACCTGGCCATCGCGGAAGAGCGGCACCACGGACCGCTCCGCCCGCCGACACACGGTGCGCGAAAGATGCAGCGCCGCGCTCGCCGGCGTCCCGGACGGAAGGATGAAGTGGGTCTGCGCCGGCAGCTCACCCTGGAGGGTGTCGATGCGGCTCTCCATCGCCGCCACCCACTCCTCGCGCACGTGGGGGATGTGGGCGTCGGCGCGCGTGCCGCGGGGCGTGGCGAGCACCGCGCCCACGGTGAAGAGCTGGTCTTGCAGGTCCTGACACCAGGGGTCCAGCGTGCCCAGGCCGGCAGCGCGAGCGACACCGAGCGTCGCGTTCAGCTCGTCCACCTCTCCGTAGGCGACCACCCGGGCATCGTCCTTGGCCACCCGGCCACCTCCGAAGAGGCCCGTCTGCCCGGCGTCGCCGGTGCGCGTGTAGATCTTCATCGGCTGCGTCCCACCCTACGGCCAAGTGCCGGCTGCACGGAAGTCGGTGGCCCGCCCCCGCGTCTGGTATGAGGGCCCGCCCCCTGCGCTGGCCCATCCGACGTGAACGACGAGCATCCCGAGAACGGCGGCCGCCGCACCGGTCCGTGGCTGATCCTCGCTGCCGCGACCCTCTGGTCGACGGCCGGCGCGGCCATCAAGCTCTGTCAGCTCACCGGCTGGCAGATCAACTTCGGGCGCTCGGCGGTGGCCGCGCTGTTCATCGCCGCCATCATCCCCGGCGCCCGGCGACGCCCCGATCGGTCCATCGCCTGGGTCTCCATCGCTTACGCCTTCACCGTCCTGCTCTTCGTCCTCGCCAACAAGGCGACCACCAGCGCCAACGCCATCTTCCTCCAGGACACCGCGCCCCTCTGGGTCCTGCTCCTGAGCCCGGTGCTGCTGCGCGAGCGACCGACGCGCGGCGAGCTCCTCTCCGCCCCGCTCTTCCTCGTCGGCCTGCTCCTCTTCTTCCTGGATCGGCTGTCGCCGGGTCAGGCGCTGGGGAACGTCATCGCCGTCGCCTCGGGCGTGGCCTTCGCCCTCTGCATCATGGGGCTCCGGAAGCTGGGGACGCGGAACGTCGCCGCCATCGTCTGGGGAAACGCGCTCGCCGCGCTCATGTCGCTGCCGATGGCGCTGCAGGGACCGGCGCCGACGCTCCCGGACCTGGGCATCGTGCTCTTCCTCGGCCTCTTCCAGCTCGGCCTGAGCTACGCCCTCTTCGCCAAGGGGGTCCGGCACACGCCGGCGGTGGAGGCCTCCCTCCTCGCCCTCGTCGAGCCGGTGCTCAACCCGGTGTGGACCTATCTCCTCGCCGGCGAGCGCCCGGGGCCCTGGGCGATCCGCGGTGGAGCGATCATCCTCGCCGCGACGCTGTGGCGGACGCTCGCCCCGTGGCTGGAGGCCCGCCGGCGAACCGCGCCTGGCTGAGCCTGGATGGTGGCGCGCTGCTGCGCTTCCCTCAGAACACCGTCCGGATCCCGAACCGGAACACCACGTCGAGCGCCGGCCCGTCCGGGTACGGGTCCTCGACGATGCCGACCCAGAGCTCGGTCCGGGGATCGATCCGGTACATCCACCCGAAGTCGATGGAGAAGTCGGTGTTGTCCATCGGGATCAGGTCCGTCCCGTGGAACGGCGGCGTGTGCACGAAGAGGTTGCCGTACAGAAAATTCCGCCAGCTGAGCCGGACCCGCGGCCCTCCGGAGAACGACATGAAGAACACGTTCTGCCACGGAGCCAGCGTGCCGGTCCTCGGCGTGAAGCCGATCCCGACCGACCCGCTCACCGTCAGCCACGGCAGGAGCGGCGCCTCGCCGGTGAGGATCAGCCCCGTTTGCAGCGTGCCCGCGCGGTAGCCTGGCGCGGTCGAGGTGGGAAGCCCGAGGACCAGCAGCACCTGCGCGTGCTGGCCGAGCGTCAGGCCCGCGCCGACCCGGCTGTCACCGATTCCCAGGTCCACCGGGCCGTAGGTGATCGTCTGCCCCCGCTGGTAGGTGATCGAGTACTTGTACTTGTTGAGGGGGCGAAGCTCGCGCGCGATGTACTCGACGCCCAGGATCGAGTGGTACCAGTTGATGAACCGGTCCATGAACCCGTCGTACGCGCCCTGGATCTGCACCTGCCCGAAGACGAACCACCGCTCGTCGAGGCGGCGGGTCAGCCACACTTGGAATCGGCCAAGCTCTGCATCGAGCGTCATGCTCTTCCCCACCGCCGCGTAGAACTCGATGGCGCTCGCGTAGTCGAAGCTGAAGGTCAGCCCCCAGTCGCCCCGCGGCATCATCAGCGGCGGCGCGAAGAGCACGCTCCGGTTCGCCTCGATCGGATTCTGGGGCGCCCAGGGCGGCAGCCCCGAGAAGTCCGGCGGCGGCAGGGGAGTCTGAGCCGCCAGCACTCCGAGGACGAGGAGGGGAAGCATCGGGGGCCGGCGACGTGCCGGGCGAGACTAGAGCAGCCGCTCGAACTCTTCGAGCGACCGGTTCCAGACCGGCACCCCGCAGTACCGCGGCCCCTCGGGGCAGAACGGCGTCACCCCCGCCTCCTTGCGCAGAGTGCACGGCGGCACCAGGTGCGCGGCGATGCGGGGGTGGACCGCCCGGACCTGCCGGACCTCCTCCACCGACGCCCGCCAGATCTCCTCCTGTGCGGTGTAGCAAAGCCGGTGCACCCACTTGTGATGGAAGTGCAACAGCTCGCCCGACTCGAGGAAGCGAATGGGGAAGGCGTTGGGCAGGAGGTACAGCGCCGACTCCGGGGCGACCCCGCCGTCCACCAGCCGCTCGATGGCGACCCACGCCTCGGCGCAGCTGCGGGTGAAGACGTCGAGCGCCTCCGGCACCTCGGCCAGGAGCGCTGGGACGATCACGTCCGGCTCGCCGGGAACGAAGGTGGCCTGGAGCACCGGCCGGCTTCCGGGCGTCATCCGGTGCCGCTGGTCCTGGCTGTCCGCGGCGTGGCTGAGCTTCTTCTGGAAGGTGTAGCTCGCATGCACCAGCGTCCGCATGAGCTTGCCGTGCACGCCGAGCTGCAGAGCCTCCGACAGGTAGGGGTTCTGGCGCGGGGAGAGAACGCGCTCCAGCGCGGCCGAGTCGTCCAGCGCCGAGCGCGGCAGTCCGAGCACGTTCCGGACGGCCTGGGCAATCGCAGCCTCCCCGCGCGCGCTCCAGTCCACCAGGGTGCTGACCCGACCCTGGAGACCGGCGTCGAACTCCGCCCGGTGCGCCCGCGCGTCCGCGCTGCCGACGCCGAGCGACCGTCCAGCCTCACGGAGCACCCGTGCCTCGTGGGTCGACTCCAGCGGGAGGGGATCCTCGACCTCGCGGAAGAAGAGCGGATCGATCGCCTCGACCTCGCGCACCATCGCCGCGATGACCTCGCGCGCCTCGGTGGGCACGTCGAGAGCCTCGGCCAGACGGTGGTAGCGGTGGAGCGTGAGGCCAGAGATGGTGTGGTACAGGTGGGCGAACGTCCCGATGGGAAGGACGTAGCGGGCCACCTCCTGGCAGCGCTTCTTGAGGGTGCTCGCCCACTTCTCCGGCGTGCGACGGCGTCCGGGGAAGAGCCGGTAGAACTCCGCCTCGGCCCGCGGGAGCAGCAGCGCCCCGATGCGGGCGTAGGCCGCCATCTGGGCCTCGACCACGCCGCGGTAGAGCGCGTCCTGCCCCTCGGAGAGGGCGGGGACGATGACCCGGTCCGGCTTCACCTCCACGTAGCGCTGGCTGACCTGCTCCGAGTTGTAGAAGGGGTGGGCGTGGAGCACGCTCCAGATGAGCTGCCGGCTCACGTTCTCCAGGCTGAACTGGAAGGTGGCGTGCTGGAGCGTGGTGTGGTGGCCCGCCTGGTAGGTCTCCCGGGCGATGCGGTCGCGGACCTCGCGGGCCCGGTCATCCTTCCGCACGTCCTCGGCCTTGATGATGCGCGGGCTGTAGCAGGTCCGCGCGGTGGCCACGGCGTTGTCGAACGGCTCGACGAAGCCGTTGGTGAGCCGGACGATGGGTGCAGGCGAGCGGAAGGCGGGAGACGACATCTCCCCTTCTTCTTGCACGCCCGGCCGACGTCTTGCCACACGGTGTGGACCACCCTGGCGGGGTCTTCCACACCCGTTCTCCGAGTGGACTGACGGACAGACGGGGCCCTGGCAGCCGAGCGCAGGAAAGTTGCGGCGCGGCAGGCGCGGCCTCTGGGATGGTGCGCCCCCATGGCGTTCAACCTCCTCGACCGCGCCCGGCGCGCCCTCCTCGAGCTGGGCTTCCTCCCCGACTTTCCGGCCGACGCCGAGGCCCAGGTCGCGGCGCTGCAACGGA
>DASXGF010000503.1:0-6181 GCA_036489275.1 Myxococcaceae bacterium
ACCAAGCAGTGAGCGCGGCAGGAGGTGCTTGGCCGTAACGAGGTGTCCGTAACGAGGTGTCTGGCACCTCGTTTTTCTGTGTCATCTCAGCCAGTTGGGCATGCCCAATCCCTGGCCCGAGGGCAGGTGACCCTCATGCCCCGGCCCCGGGCGGAGCGGAGAACTCCGCCGAGCGTGGACCTGGGTCTGGCTCGGGACCGCGTCACGAGGTGTCTGGCACCGCGTCGGCGCTCGTCCGGGCTACGGGGTGATTGACACCTCGTTTTCCCTCGCAACGTCGGTCGCTTGCGCGGCCGCGCCCGCCCGAGACCGCGCAACGAGGTGTCTGGCACCGCCTCGAGGCACCGCCTCGAGCCTCGACCCGGGCAATGACGGTCCGCCCTCCGTTCCTGCGCATGGGGAGCTAGCCGCCTTCCCGGAGGAGCCCCATGCCCACGCCTCTTTCCCGGCCTCGTCCTGCCCGCGCCGTCTTGCGCGGGGCCCTGCTGCTCGCGACCGGGCTCCTCGGAGGCCCGGCCCTCGCCGCGGGGACCGCCGAGTGGCTCTCGTCGACCGAGGGCCCGAGCCCCATCGTCACGGCGAAGTCGGGTGTGGGAAGCGCCCAGGCCACCGCCACCGCGAAGGTCACCTCGGATTCCATCAAGCAGCTCTGCTCCGACCAGGCCGGCCTCGGAGATTCCGCCCAGGCGAAGACGGCGACGGACGCCTGCGCCAAGCAGTGGAAGGCCGAGCTCGGCAAGACGTACACCGTGAAGGCCGACTGCACCGTCGGGCGCCTCGATCCGCTCGACGGCAAGTCGTACGTGCTCGACGGTATCTGGGACAACACCGACGTCGGCGGCGGCCGGACGCGCTGGCGGGGTCCCGACGGCGTCGTGGGTCGCGACGGCGCGAGCGGCGGGCTGGCCCTCTCTCAGCAGTGGGAGGTGCTCTGCCCCGGCCGGGTGAGCGCCGCGGTCCTCTCCAAGGCACGCTCCCTCGGCACGGGCGGTGGCGGTTCAGCGGCGAGCGCTCCGGTGGCCACCGCCTCGGTCTGCGCCGGAGACGCTTCGTGCACCGAGGTGAACGCCTTCGCGATGTCGGTGGTCGAGTTCCGCACAACCCTGCAGGGCGGGTGGAAGGTGGTCACCACCACCCTTCGCTTCCGGAACAAGCTCAACCGCCCGCTGGTGCTCGGCTACGTCGTGGGCTCGGGCGGCGCGACCGACGACCGGGGCAACCGCTACCTCGTGAAGGACGGCGACGTCCGCGGCATCGGGCTCATCACCCAGCGGGCCGACGACAAGTTCGTCATCGCTCCGGGCCAGACTGGAGATGCGCGCTTCACGCTCGTCTGGGGCGGGCAGGGTCTCTTCGGCAGCACGTTCGATCTCGACCTCACCGTCCGGGAGATCACCCAGATGGGACAGGGCCAGACGACGCTCGGACCCGAGTACCCGCTCCAGGTCGTCGGGCTCGTCGACGGCGCGCGTTCGGCTGGCCCCGGGGTCGCGCAGGCCGGAGGCGCTGCTCCCGCGACCACCGCCGGCCCCGCGACGCCCGACACGCAGCCCGACCCGCCGGCGCCGGCGCAGCCCACGGCCTCCACTCCCCTCGGGATTCCGGCGAGCACCACCACAGGCGCTCGCTGCGCAGCGGGCACGAGCTGCCAGGACGCCGGTTCGTTCACGGTGACGATGACCCAGTCCGCCGCCGCGGCGAGCGGGAAGACCGTGGCAGTGCGCATCGGCCTCCGGGTGAAGAACCAGACCGCGCAGCCCGTCGTGCTCGCCTACAAGTCGGGAACGAACGCTGCCGTCGACGAGCAGGGAAACCGCTACAGCTGGGGCCGCGCCGGGACGCCGGACGGGAGCGGCCAAGGCATCGGGATGCTCGACGGCGCTCGCATCGACCCGCGCTTCCAGGTCGGCGCCGGGGGAACGCGAGATCTCCAGATGGTGCTGGCCCGCTCCGACACCAGCATCAGGCCGGCCGGAAAGAGCTTCACCCTCGACACCGTCCTCGTCGAGCTGAAGGCAGCCCCTGGCGGGCAGTGGCAGAAGGTCCGCGAGGTCCCGGTGCATCTGGGGGCGGCCAGTCCCGGCGTCGTTCCTGCCGTCGGCCAGACGCAGGCCCCGGACAA
This sequence comes from Myxococcaceae bacterium, assembly GCA_036489275.1. GTDB lineage: Bacteria > Myxococcota > Myxococcia > Myxococcales > Myxococcaceae > RPRB01. Next base: position 2,123 of record DASXGF010000503.1, read on the forward strand.
CGTGCAGAAGGCCGGCGATCTCCTCCGGGGCCTCCTCGGCGGCAAGTAGCTCGCCACCCGGGCGACCGCAACGCGGCAAAGGCACGGGCGCGCCCGAAACCCGGTGGCGCGCTCGACGTGCTATGCGACGAAGGCATGAGCCGCGCGCTCCGCGCCCGGACCATTTTCCTGCTCCTGGCCCTCGTGTGCGCGAGCGCGCGGGCGCAGAGCTCGACGAGCACCGAGCAGCTCGATGCCTTGCACCAGCGGCTCGCCCAATCCTTCACCGGTGACTGGAACGAGATGCGGCAGCGGCGGACGCTGCGGGCGCTGGTCGTCTACAGCCGGATGCTCTTCTTCGTGGACCGGGGAAAGCAGCGTGGCATCAACTACGAGTTCCTCAAGGCCTTCGAGGACCAGATCAACGCCGGGCTCAAGCTCAAGGACCGGAGACTCCGTTTCCACGTGGTCTTCATCCCGGTTTCGCGCGACGCGCTGATCCCCGCGCTCCTGGAAGGGCGAGGAGACATCGCAGCCGCGAACCTCACGGTCACTCCTCAACGCGCGCAGCTCGTGGACTTCGTCGCTCCCATCCTCGAGGGCGTCAGCGAGGTCATCGTGACGGGCCCCACCAGCCCGCCGATCCCGAACCTCGACGCCCTCTCTGGACAGGTCGTGCACGTCCGGAGGTCCTCGAGCTACTGGGAGCACCTCGAGGCACTCAATCAGCGCCTGGCCCAGGAGCGGCGGGCCCCGGTGGAGCTCGTCGCGGTCCCCGAGGATCTGGAGAACGAGGACATCCTGGAGATGGTGAACGCGGGGCTGATCCAGAGCACCGTCTGCGATGGGCACCAGGCTGTATTCTGGAGACAGGTCTACAGCAATCTGAGGTTCGACCCCACCGTGGCGTTGACCAGCGGCGAGTCCATCGCCTGGATGATCCGAAAGGACAGCCCGCAGCTGAAGGCGGTGATGGATGCCTTCGTCCGGAGACACCGGAAGGGCACGTCCCTCGGGAACCAGCTGTTCGCGCGCTACGAGAAGAAGCCTGCCTCCGTGCTCGCCGCCACCTCCGGCGCGGAGCTCAGAAAATTTCGACAGATGGTCGAGCTCTTTCGCAAGTACGGCGAGAGATACGACGTCGACCATCTCCTGGCGATGGCTCAGGGATACCAGGAGTCCCACCTCGACCAGAGCGTGCGCAGCCACGTGGGCGCCATCGGCATCATGCAGCTCATGCCGGCGACCGGCGCGCAGATGAAGGTCGGAGACATCCGGCAGCTCGAGCCCAACATCCACGCCGGGGTGAAGTACCTCCGGCACGTCGAGAACACGTACTTCGACGAGCCCTCACTCGATCCGGTGGTGAAGGCGCTCTTCGCCTTCGCCTCGTACAATGCCGGGCCCAACCGCATCCTCTCGCTACGCAAGGAGGCCGCGAGGCGCGGGCTCGACCCCGACCGCTGGTTCAGGAACGTCGAGTACGTGGCGGCGGAAAAGGTCGGGCAGGAGACCGTCACCTACGTGTCCAACATCTTCAAGTACTACGTCGCCTACCAGCTGGTGTCCGACGCCGAGCGGGAACGTGCAGCGTCGCGACAGCACATGGAGAACGTCCTGACGCCCTGAGCCGGGTCAGGCCGTGTCCCGCCGGACGCGGTCGAAGGAGACCACGCCCAGGAGCAGGAAGAAGCCGACGGAGACGAGGACATGCCACCAGGCGTGGAGCTCCGGGTTCGGGAGGCCGTGGGCCGGGAGCGTGTCGCTCACCCAGTGGCATGCCTTGAGGTCGACGAACCAGACCGCGATGCCCGTCGCGTAGGCCGCCAGGCCGAGCACGAACCGACCGCGGACGGCGCGATTCCCCGGCCGCAGCGCGAGCCACGTGACGCGGAGCAGGCAGAAGATCTCCAGGGCGCCGAAGCTGAGGTGGAAGGCGAGGAACTGCGCGTCACCCCGGTTGAGCGTCGCGCCGGCGGTGGCCAGCAGCACGTAGCCGACGAGGAGTGCCGGGAACCAGCGCCCCAGCCGCCGCTGCGGCCCGTTCTCCACCAGGAGCCACACCAGCCAGGTGACGAGGTAGAGCATGGGCAGCTCGTCGAGCATCTGCAGCTCGAAGCGCAGCGTCCCGTGGAAGGCGACGCTCCCGAGCCCCACCAGCACGAGGAGCGCGAAGGCGATCCGGATCTCCCCGGCGAACCGCCGCGAGGACAGGCCCAACAGCCCCGCGGTCACCATCGCCAGGCTGGACAGCGTGTTCCAGAACTCGGCCACGAATGGCGTGATGGCGTAGTTCTGCTCGCACCAGTCGATGCTGGCCGTGGGGATGCCCCAGAAGCCCACCGGATCGACCAGCACGGGCGCACTCTAGCCGAGCCGGGCCGTGCTCAGGCCACCAGCTCGGCGCGTGGGACGTCGGACCGGACCCGCCGCCCGGTGACCTGCATCATGAGGAAGAGCGTGAGGATGGCGCCCACCGTGATGCTCAGCCCGGTGAAGCCCTTCAACAGGAACGTCAGCGAGAAGCCCACCAGGTACACCAGCTGGGCGAGCCCCATCTCCCGGAGCGCGAATCGCCAGCCCACCAGCCACTGTGCGTAGGTGACCGCGAGCAGGATCGACACGGCGCTGGACAGCGTGAGCGCCACCCAGAGCGGGACGTGGTCCGCGAGGTAGGCGAACAGAAGATGATCGGCGAAGAAGGCGCAGCCGATGAGGAACCAGCTGATCGGGTGCAGGCGGTGACCCCTCCCCTCGGCGAGGAGGCCGACGACGAAGAAGTAGAAGAGGAGCGCCACCGGCGCGAAGAAGGTGATGCGCGCGGCGAGCGGACCGGGATTGGTCTTCTGCGGCAGCTCGAGAGAGATGGGCGCGCTGCCCACCAGGCTCCGGAACTCCCAGCTCCCCCGCCATCCCGAGCCCTCGCTCGCGGCCCGGCTCGGAGAGATGCTGCCCGGTGAGAAGTCGATCCCGCGGGCGGTGCTCCGGATCTCCAGCGAGAAGTCCCGGATGATCGAGCTCCCCGACCCGGCGGGGCGGTAGGTCCAGCTCGACGTTCCGCGGGTCCGGTAGCGGACCTGGAAGTCGTGACGGGCGGAGGGAGCGAGCGACACCACCCAGTGGGCCGAGCCCCCATCGACCTCTGCGCGGATGGCCTGTCCCTTCTCGTCCAGCACCTCGAAGCCGTCGTAGATTGCACCCTGGGCCGGCAGCGGGAAGCTCACCGTCACCGCCCGCATCACTGCGGTGTCGTTCTCCACGGCATAGCGACCCTGGAAGTCCGCCGCGTAGGTGGGGAACCAGAGGAGCCCCTTCTGGCGATGCTCGAGCGCGAGCAACACCCGCGCCCGGGTCGAAACGAGCGGGACGGGGAAGAAGACGTCCTCCATCGTCTGCACCGTGGTCTCGTAGGGCCGGCCGTTCGCGTCGTGGAGGACTCGCCGCTCCTCGCGCGGGCGCTGCTCGGTGTACTGCCCGCCCGGTGCCACCTGGTCGAGCGGCGGGCCCCAGAGCTGGTGGACCTCGTTCACCAGGGCCGAGGACGTCTCGCCCGAGCGGACCAGCAGCGTGGCCCCGAGCAGCATCCAGGCGACGGTACAGCCCACCCAGACGACTCCCAGCACGACGTAGCGTCGGATCATGCCGGCCGCGCGAAGCAGCGGCCGTGCCACGCCGCGAGTCCGGTGCTTCTCACCGCGGCGAGCGGCGGGTGGGCCACACGGCGGCGGTCGGGCGACCACGGGTCGACTGGGCCACGGTCGCCCGAGGGTGCGGGCGACTCAGCGCATCTCGCGGTGGAGGCTGGCGAACGCCTCGTCGATGGAACGGGCGACCGTCGCCTCGAGCCCCTCACCCGCCGACGCGCGAATCGCGACGAGCAGGGCGGCCAGGCGGCGGGCGAGGGTGCCCGGGCGAGGCTCGACGCGCTGCTCGGACACGGCTTCGGTGGTCACGGCGGTCATGTGCTTCTCCATGCAAGGGCCGTCCGGGATCACTGGTACGGCACCCTCCTGTGGTCTGCTCCCGGAAGACCCGCCTCGCTCGTCTGGTTGTGGCGTACTGCGAGGAGGGAGCGAAGCT
>DASXGF010000548.1:0-3443 GCA_036489275.1 Myxococcaceae bacterium
CTCCAGCTCGCCGTTCAGCCCCTGCAGCCGGAACCTCTGGACCACCGGCGGGACGAGGCTGCCGGCGACCACGGACGCGGTCTTCGTCACCGGCTCGGGCTGCTCGTCCACTGGCTTCGTCACGGCGGCGGAATAGCACAGCCCGCAAACGCCGGGGGGCCACCTCAGAACATCCAGCCGACGGAGATCAGCCCGACCAGCGGGATGCCGTTCTTGAGGTACCGGTCGGCGGTCTCCTTCACGCTCGCGGTCATCCCGCTCGGGTCGGGGCTGGCCTCGGACGAGTAGCCGAGGGGGAAGGCCCAGGCGAGGTCGATGCCGAAGAAGAACCCGCTCGGCTGGATCCAGCGCGCACCGATCTGCGGGCCGAGGAAGTTGCTGCTCGCCCTGACGAAGCCGCTCCCTTGGGCCACGGTCGCGCTGGCCTCCACCCCGTAGTGCCCGTACACCAGGCCGACGAAGAACACGTCACCGAACGGGTAGACCCGGGCCGCCACGTTCCACATCGAGTAGTTCACGTCGACGCCGGAGATGTTCAGCTTCGGGAAGAAGCCGTAGTCGAACGAGGCGCCGAAGTAGCGCAGGACCTTGACCTCGGCCCCGAAGGTGGGAGTCGGGACGGCCACGGAGAGCCGCGGGCCGAAGAGCACGCCGGGGATGATCCCCGACACCTTCGTTCCGCTGCCGTCGCGTCCGTCCAGCTGCTGGGTTCCGCGCAGCCCCTCGGTCGAGGTCATCGTGCCCGACGGAGTGGCCTCGTCGGCGCGGGCGAGCGGCGCCGCGAGGACGAGCGCCGCGGCGATCACGCCCACCACGTGGCGGGGGCCGGCAATCGGGCAGCGGGAGAGAATGGGGTTCATCGTTCGAGTTCCTCCTTCGGGTTCGGGAGGAGACCTGTGCAGCCGCGAGGCCGGGCCGATCCGCGGCCAAGCGCCCGGAACCCGGGAGGTCTTCCGGGGCTAGGTGTGGCGCGATCGTCACGGAGGTTGTGCTCGACGCACCGGCGACGGAGGCGCGCGCCTCCTCACCTCTCCGGACGGCAGAGATGGCGTCGGGAGAGGTGGGACAGCCCCGAGAGGCCGCGCCTCAGAGGATCTCGTCGATCGTGTAGCTGGGGCCCTCGGCGCGCCGATCGCCGGTGGACACGGCGAGGATCCGGTTCAGGAAGGCGTAGCCGGAACTCCCGGTCTCGAAGCGCGGAGTGGTCCGGAAGTAATAGCTCCCGGGGTCGACCCGCTCGCCACGTCCGAGCGCCGCGATGACCTCCGGTGGCCCGTGGCGGTACCCGAAAGAGGTCATGTGGATCAGGGCACCATCGTCGGTCTCGAGCGTGATGCGCAGGTCGAGCTCCAGCACCCCGTCCTCGCGGAGCAGGGTCCAGTCTCCTCCTCCAGGGAGCACCTTCCCCCGCAGCCTCGGCCCCTCGAACTGCCCGCCGGTGATCGGTGCGATCACCCGTGTCCCGTGAGGTACCGCGCCGACCTTCTGCGCCCCTCCCACGATGACGTGGAGGCTCATCAACTGGCGTGAGTTCATCCGGCACCTCCCCGGGAGTCGCTGTATCGACGTTCGTCCGGATGCCGGTCAATTCCATCGAGTCACCGGTGTGCGATGCCCGATAACATCGAGTCCCCATGTCCCTCGGCGTCACCTTTCCTCAGCTTCTCCACTTCCAGGACGCAGCCCTGCTCCTGTTGCGTCTGGTCGTCGCGATCGTCTTCGGCGCGAGCGGGTACTTCCATCTCAAGGACCCGGTCGGACGCGCGAAGAGCGTCGAGCTGAGCCCGGCCGCCACCCGGGGTCTCGGAGCCGCCGAGGCGCTCGCCAGCGCCGGCCTGGTGACCGGGATCCTCATCCAGCCGGCCGCCCTCGGCCTGATCCTCGTGGGTCTGGGAGCCATCCAGAAGAAGGTCATGGTCTGGAAGACCGGCTTCTGGGGCGACAAGGCCAGCGGATGGCATTACGACCTGATGCTCCTGGCGATGAACGTCGTGATCCTCACCACGGCCGGTGGGGCGCTGGCCCTCCCGCTCTGAGAGTGCAGTGATCGATGCCGCAGGGTAGGCCAGCTGACGAGGGCACCACGCAGCGCGGTGTCGGGAACCGCGACCGGAACCTCCTCCTGGTCACGGCCTTCCTCCGCTCCGTCGGCACGAGCCTGGTCGGGGTTCTCCTCGGCGTCTACCTGGCGAAGCTCCGGCTGGACCCGGCGCAGGTGGGTCTCGTCGTCGGGCTCGGTCTCGCCGGCGCGGCTCTCGCGGCGCTGATCGTCACGCTGGTCGGAGATCGCCTCGGTCGCCGGAAGGCGCTCCTCGTCCTCGCCTGCGTCGGCGCGGCTGGGACGCTGGGCGCCGCCTCCGCGTCCCGGATGGAGGTTCTCGCTGCCGCGGCCTTCGTGGGGATGCTGAACGGGATGGGCCGGGACCGGGGCGCGGCGCTGGTCCTCGAGCAGGCCATCCTCCCGGCGGTCACCGGCGAGCAACGCAGGACGCTCGGGTTCGCCTGGTACAGCGCCGCGCAGGACGTCGGGCACGCCACGGGCGCGCTCCTCGCCGGCGCCCCGGTCGTCCTGCAGCGCTCGGCCGGCCTCGAGCAGCTGGCCTCGTTCCGCTGGATGCTCGCGGCGAACGCGGTCCTCTTGCTCGCCACCGCCGTGCTGTATCTCTTGCTCTCGCCGGCGGTGGAGAAGGTCTCCGTCCCGCGTCCTCGTGCGTCTCCGGAGCGGGCCAGGTCCGCGCTGTGGAAGCTCTCCGCCCTCTTCGGCCTGGACAGCCTCGCCGGCGGGTTCCTCACCACCTCGCTCCTCGCCTTCTTCTTCTTCGAGCGGTTCGGGGCGTCCGAGGCGACGATCGCCCTCCTCTTCTTCGGCGCCCGCGTGGCGAACACCCTCTCCCACTTCGGGGCGGCCTGGATCGCGGCGCGCATCGGCCTGGTGAGGACGATGGTCTTCACCCACCTGCCGTCGAGCGTCCTGCTCCTCACCGTCCCCTTCGCCCCGAGCTTTCCGGTCGCCGCCGCCCTCTTCCTGCTCCGGGAGGGCCTCGTGGAGATGGACGTCCCCACCCGCCAGTCCTACGTGATGGCGATCGTCCAGCCCGAGGACCGCACCTTCGCCTCGGGCGTCACCAACCTCGTGCGACTGGGAGGCTGGGCGCTCTCCCCGGGGTTTGCCGGGCTGCTGATGCAGGGCACGGCCCTCGGCGCTCCGCTCGTCGTCGGCGCCGCGATGAAGATCGCCTACGACCTGCTGCTCTACCGTGCCTTCAAGGAGCAGCGCCCCCCGGAGGAGGCGCCGTCCTGATCAGCCTTTGATGAAGGCGAGGAGATCCGCGTTGATGGTCTCGGCCTCGGTGGTGGGCATCCCGTGCGGAAAGCCCTTGTAGGTCTTCAGCGTCGCGTTCTTCAGCAGCTTCGCCGAGAGCGGCGCCGAGTCGGCGTAGGGG
>DASXGF010000590.1:0-3304 GCA_036489275.1 Myxococcaceae bacterium
GCGGGGAGGACGCCCTCGCTGCGTCCCGGCCAGCGAGGCTCCTGCTCCTCCAGCGGTCCGCCGAGGAGGAAGGTCGTCGCGGGCATCGCCTCGAAGTGCACGCGGACGCAGGAGATGGCCAGCCACCGGGGTGGTGAGGTCCGGACCTCGCGGAGGACGGCCTCCCGCTGCTCCATGCCCATCGCGGTCCGCCCGGCGCAGCCTCCGAGCAGGGCGGCGGCCAGGACGCCGAGTACCCCCCCGCACCGGGGGGATGCCTGAGGAGCAGCGGGGCGCTGCACGACCCTGCTCACGCCTTTGCCGCGGCGACCTTCGGGGCGGAGTTCACTGGACCGCTGCCCGACGAGCCGGAGCTCCCGCCGCCGGTCGAGCCCGAGCTCCCGCTCCCGGTCGAGCCCGAGCCACCGCTCCCGGTCGAGCCCGAGCTGTCGCCGCTACCCGAGGTCGAGGCGGCTCCGGTGGAGCCTTCGGTCGCGGCCGGCTTCGACTCGGCGCCCTCCGACTTCGGCTTGCTCGAGGAGTACAGGTCCGCGTACCAGCCGCCGCCCTTGAGGACGAAGCTCGTGCGGCTGAGGAGCCGGGACAGGCTGTTCTGGGCGCCACAGCGCGGGCAGGTCTCCGGAGGCGGATCATTCACCTTCTGGAGGGCGTCGGAGGTCTCGTGGCACTGGCTGCATTCGTATTCGTAGATGGGCATGGCGGTCAGGGAAGGCCGAGGCGCTCGAGCGCGCGGGTCATCAGGGTGGGGGGCACCGCGAGGCGGCGGGCGAGGGCGGCGGGCGCATCATCTCCCTCGGTGCCGAGCGCGTGGAGCTCGCGCCCCAGATCGGTCCGGAGGCGATCCTCGAACTCGCGCTCGACGCCGAGGTCCTCGAGGTACTTGCGCCGGCCGAACAGGTCGATCCGCGCGGTCCAGCTCGAGGGAGTGAGCGCCTCGCGGCGGAAGCGTTCCCGGAGCCGGTCCACCTCGGGACCGAGCCCGAGCTGCGAGACGAGCACGCCGAGCTCCGGGGCCCGCAGTCCCAGCGCCCACGCCACCCGGCCCAGCGCGCCGCGGTGCTCGGACAGCGCTTCGAGGAGGAGGTCGCGCTCGCCGGCCTGGGCGGCCCCGAGCAGGCCGTGGTGCTCGAGGAGCGCGTCGAGCTCCGGCGCGGACGGATCGCCTCGCTGGCCGACGTAGCCGTGGGTCAGCGCGCGGAGGAGGGCGATGCGGTGCCCGTGCTGCGCGAGCAACGTCTGCAGGGTGGCGCGGCCGTCGGGACCTTCCAGCGACTCGAGCGGCGCGCGCTGCGCCTCCACCTGGGTGAACCGTCCGCGGGGCGCCGCGGGAGGCTGTGCGGCGCGGCGGCGAGGGGCGATGCGCTCGGCGACGGTGGGAGCACGCGTCTCGTCGCGCCCGGTCCCCCGCGGCGTGGCGCGCGGTGTGGAAGGCGCGTCCTCCTGCGCCTCGGTCGGGACCGTCGGCGGCGCGACCTGCGCAACGGGAGGCACCGGCGTCGATGGCTGGGCCGACGGGGGGTCGTGGACGGCGAGCAGCTCCTCCACCAGCGCGTAGTACCCCGAGCGCTCGCGGAGGGCCGCGGTGTCCGCCGGCGTGCCACGTGCCAGGTCGACCACGGCGAAGGGGCCGAGGGGCCGGACGGGTGGCTCGGCGTCCGTGACCGCGCGGACGCGGAAGTCATCGGCCTCCGCGACGGCGGACAGCGCCTCGCGCACCACCCGGGGCGACGCCGGTGCTCCGGCCCGCCGACAGAAGTCGGAGACGGCAACGGCGACGGGGGTGGGCACGTCGTCAGGCTGGCGTTTGCGTTCCCAGGACGCCATGAAGGGGTCGGATGAGACCAGTAGCATCCCCGGACGGACGCCACGGTCGGTTTCGATGACTCCGGAACACAATCTAAGCAGAGAGGCAGGTTCGCAAGTCGACGCCCCCTCCGTCGGAGGGTTTCCACTCGGGCCGGGCCTCGGGGTGGCGCTGTACGTACTCCTGGTCGCCTCGGCCGGGCTCAGCTTCTTCGGGCGAAGCTTCCCGGGGCGGCTCCCGATCGCCCTCGAGCGGCTCACTCCGTGGGTGTTCGCCGTCTTCGTGGCTTGCTTCGCGGTCTACCGGTTCGGGCTGGCGAGCGCCCGTAAGTACCCGGCAAGCAAGGCGTTTTTCCAGGTCGGCCTGGCGGTCGTGGTCTTCCTTCTGCTCCTGCCATCGTCCCGGGCTCCGTACGTCCCGGTCGGGACGGCGCTGGGGCAGGCGCTGGTCGATCCGGACCCGCGGCTGCGGGCGCTGGCTGCGGAGGTCGCGCGCTACCGGCCGGAGGGACGGGGTTATGTTCCCGCATTGGTCCTGGCCCTCTCCGACCCGGACCCCACCGTGCGCGAGCAGGCGCACGCATCCCTCGTCCGGCTGACGGGGGAGGACCTCGGGTCGCCCGATGCACCCGGGGCCGTGGAGGCGTGGAGGCGGCGCTACCCGTGAGCCAGACGACGAGCCGATCCGAGCTTCTCAGTCGCTACATGGCCGAGCACGGCCTGAAGAGCACTCGGCAGCGGAGCCTGATCATCGACACCTTCTTCGCCCTCGGCGGCCACCAGTCGGTGGAGGAGCTCTGGGCGAAGGTGCGCGAGCAGGACAACCGGGTCTCGGTGGCCACCGTGTACCGGACGATGAAGCTGCTGCACGAGTGCGGGCTGGCCCACGCCAGGAACTTCGGCGACGGGCAGACCCGGTACGAGGCGGCGGTGGGGCGCCACCACCACGACCACCTCATCTGCACCCGCTGCGGCACCATCGTCGAGTTCGAGAACGACCGCATCGAGGCGCTCCAGGACAAGGTGGCGCGGCAGCACGGATTCCAGGTCACCTCGCACAAGATGGAGCTGTACGGTTTCTGCGAGTCCTGCCAGCGGGCGATTGCCGGGGGAGACTCGCCGCGGGCCTGATGGCGGAAAAGGGACGGGTTGCTCGGCCCTCGATTGGCTTGGCGGTCGGGGCCATCGTCGCGCTCGCGCCGTGGATGGCCGGGTGCGCGGGCCAGTCCGGAAATCCTCCGCCCAAGGTGGATGCCTCGCCTTACCTGGCGGAGCTGCAGCGCCTTCCCGTCCTCGGCGGCGGCTGGCTCGACGGGAGCCAGCTCGGGGGGAAGGTGGTAGTGGTGCAGTTTCTCGCCACCTGGTGCTTCCCCTGCATCGCCACCGCTCCCCGTCTGCAAGAGATCTACGACCACGCTCAGGCCCGGGGTCTGGTCGCCATCGCGGTGGGGATGGACCTCGAGGGGCCACAGGTCCTTCGCCCGTTCGCCGACCAGCTGGG
>DASXGF010000597.1:0-3204 GCA_036489275.1 Myxococcaceae bacterium
ACGCTGACGCTGCGGAGCAGCTCCGGCGACGCCGCCCGGCTCATCCCCTCGCTCCGGGTCGCGGTGGCGCAGCTCGACCCGGGACTCCCCGTCTACGACGTGGCGACGATGGAGACCCGCCTCCACGATTCGACGGCGCTCTACCGGTTCCTGCTCCGGCTCCTCGGAGCGCTGGGTCTCAGCGGGATGCTCCTGGCCGCGGTCGGGGTCTACGGCGTCGTGTCCTATGGAGTCGCCCAACGGCGGCGGGAGATCGGGATCCGGATGGCCCTCGGGGCCAGCACCCGCCAGGTTCTCCAGATGACTGCCCGCGGCGGGCTGTCCCTCGTGGCCGTGGGGCTGGTGCTCGGCGGACTCCTCTCGCTCGTGCTCGGGCGCGCCCTGTCCGACGTCGTCCGCGGGGTGGGCACCTCGGATGCGCTGACGCTCGGCGGCGTGGCGCTGCTCCTTCTCCTGGCGTCGGTCGCCGCGGTGCTCCTGCCCTCGCGGCGCGCTTCACGTGTGCATCCGGCCGAGTCGCTCGCGGCCGAGTGAGCCACCGCGGCCAGCGCAGGTGTCAGACCGGCGAGCGATGTTCGATCCCCTGCCTCCGGAACTCCCCGGAGGCCAGCTGGAGCGCAGGGGACGCCATGACCGTGCAGTCGCGGGGAGACACGGTGAACCTCAACATGTTGAGCGTCGGCGAACAGAGCCCCCCTACAGATTGAGCTTTTGAGCGGTCAGGCGCTTGACAGCCTGCTCGCTTCTGCGACAATCAGTTCCCGAAGCCGGCGGCGCCCCGAAGCGCCCGAGATCCTGACGAAAGCCAGCTCGCCGCCGGACCCCATTTCCCACCCATTTCTGCGCCGTTCTGGAGCTCTCGCACGCGGGAGATCCCCGGGATCCGTGCGCCTTCAACGGTTACTTTGAGGAGAGTCCATGGAGCGTGAGCTGAAGTCCCCGGCGTCGAAGGAGCGGAAGCAGGGCAAGGAGCGGAAGGCGGCGGCGACGCGCGGCGGCCTGAGCATCCCGCGCTACTTCACCACCGTGGGCGTGGACCCGGCCGACGAGATGGCCTGGGAGTACCGGACCGCCGGAATCACCGGCGAGGACGGCAAGGTCGTCTTCGAGCAGAAGAACATCGAGGTCCCCAAGACCTGGTCGATGCTCGCCACCAACGTGGTCGCCTCGAAGTACTTCCGGGGCACCCCGGGGACCCCCGAGCGCGAGACCAGCGCCCGCAAGCTCGTCGCCCGGGTGGTGGACACCCTCACTCGCTGGGGCCAGGAGGGCGCCTATTTCGCCACCGAGACCGACCGGCTGACCTTCCACGCCGAGCTCACCCACCTCCTCCTTCGCCAGAAGGCGGCATTCAACTCGCCGGTCTGGTTCAACGTGGGCGTCGAGGCCCACCCGCAGTGCTCGGCCTGCTTCATCAACTCGGTCGAGGACTCGATGGAGAGCATCCTCGGGCTGGCCAAGACCGAGGGCATGCTCTTCAAGTACGGCAGCGGCACCGGCAGCAACCTCTCCCCCATCCGCTCGAGCAAGGAGCTGCTCGCCGGCGGCGGGACGGCCTCCGGTCCGGTCTCCTTCATGAAGGGCTTCGACGCCTTCGCCGGCGTCATCAAGAGCGGAGGCAAGACCCGGCGCGCGGCGAAGATGGTCATCCTCAACGCCGACCACCCGGACATCCTCGAGTTCATCCGCTGCAAGGCCGAGGAGGAGAGGAAGGCCTGGGCCCTCATCGACGCCGGCTACGACGGCAGCTTCACCGGCGCGGCCTACGGCTCCATCTTCTTCCAGAACTCGAACAACTCGGTCCGGGTGACGGACGCCTTCATGAAGGCGGTGGTCGACGACCAGGCGTGGCAGACCCGCTCCGTTCGCGACGCCCGCCCGATGGAGACCTATCGGGCCCGCGACATGTTCCGGGAGATCTCCGAGGCCGCATGGCTGTGCGGTGACCCGGGGCTGCAGTTCGACACCACCGTGAACGAGTGGCACACCTGCCCGAACACGGCGCGGATCAACGCGAGCAACCCCTGCTCCGAGTACATGTTCCTCGACGACTCGGCCTGCAACCTGGCGTCACTGAACCTCATGCTGTTCCGCAGCCCGCTCGACGGCAGCTTCGACGTCGAGGCGTTCAAGCACGCTGTGGACGTGGTGCTCCTCGCCCAGGAGATCATCGTCGGGTTCAGCAAGTACCCGACCCAGAAGATCGAGGTGAACAGCCACGCCTACCGGCCGCTGGGCCTGGGCTACGCCAACCTCGGCGCGCTCCTGATGGCCACCGGCCTCCCCTACGACTCGGACCAGGGCCGGAACTACGCCGCGGCGATCACCTCGCTGATGTGCGGTGAGGCGTACCGGATGTCCGCCAAGATGGCCGAGAAGATGGGCGCGTTCACCGGCTACGCGAAGAACGCCGAGCCCATGCTCCGGGTCATCGGCAAGCACCGCCGCGCCGCCTACGCGGTCGCCCCGGACGGCGTGAGCAAGGACCTCTTCGCCGCGCAGCGGGCGGCGTGGGACGAGGCGCTCGCCCTCGGGAGCGAGGCCGGCTACCGGAACAGCCAGGTCACGGTGCTCGCCCCCACCGGGACCATCGGCTTCATGATGGATTGCGACACCACCGGCATCGAGCCGGACATCGCGCTCATCAAGTACAAGAAGCTGGTCGGCGGCGGGATGCTGAAGATCGTCAACAACACGGTCCCCCTGGCGCTCCAGCGGCTCGGCTACAGCACCACCGAGGCGCAGACCATCGTCCAGTCCCTCGACCAGCGGGAGACCATCGAGGGCGCCCCGGGCCTCAAGCCCGAGCACCTCCCGGTGTTCGACTGTGCCTTCAAGCCGGCCAAGGGCGAGCGCAGCATCCACTACCTCGGCCACCTCCGGATGATGGGCGCCACCCAGCCGTTCCTCTCCGGCGCCATCAGCAAGACCGTGAATCTCCCCAACGCGGCCACGGTGCAGGACATCGAGGAGGCGTACCTCGAGGCCTGGAAGCTGGGGCTCAAGGCGGTCGCGGTCTACCGGGACGGCTGCAAGCGCAGCCAGCCGCTCAACACCTCGAAGAAGAAGGACGAGCGGGAGAAGGTCGAGCTCCCGGTGGTCCCGGTCGAGGCCGCGCGTGCGGTCCGGCGGCGCCTGCCCGACGAGCGGCGGAGCATCACCCACAAGTTCAGCATCGGCGGCCACGAGGGCTACCTGACGGTG
>DASXGF010000601.1:0-9539 GCA_036489275.1 Myxococcaceae bacterium
ATCTTCTGGTTCAGGCAGCTCGCCACCTGTGCGGCGGCGGGATCGGAGGCTTGCATCGCGGCGGTCACGGCCTTGGGGGTCCCACCGTCCGGAGACTTCTTGTTCGGGTCCACGCGGGTGACCGTGACCATTCCGTTGAGCGAGGGAGGCGCCAGCGTCTTGATGGGCTCGAAGCAGCTGCACCACTGGGGCACCGCGAGGCGGATGGTGCCCTCGACGTCGGACGCCTCGTTGAGTCCCATGCGGACCATGGTGTTCGGCTCACGCTCGAACGGCGCCTCGAGGGTGAAGGGCTTCCCTCCGGCGGGCGCGGTCACTCCCTCCAGCTGGGCGCGGATCGCCTTCTCGATGCACCCGGTGGCCGCGGGCTGCAGTCCATCGCCGGACACGGCGACGTTCGTGCCCGAGGCGTCGATGGTCATCGTCGCCTTGCCCTTGGTGGCTGCGGTGCCGGTCTGCACCTTGGCGTCGGTCAGGCACTCGTTGATGGCCGGGCGCGCCGCGCGGTACGCCGCCTGGAGCGTGTACTCGTTGGGGGTCTTCCCCGTGTCGACCTTGCTCGGGAAGCAGGTCCCGATGTCGAACGGCGTGAGATTCTGAACACGCTGGCGCTGCTCGGTCGGGGTGGCGGCCGCGCTGGTCGAGCTCTGGCCGCCGGCGCAGGCGAGCAGGATGGCTCCGGTCAGCAAGGAAAACTGGCGTCTCATCGGCGCTCCTCCTCCTTGGAGATCACGAATTTCGCGAGGCGTCCGGTTAGCAGAGATCGCCCTCGAGGGGCAGTCCTGATTGCACAGTGGTCATCATCGATGCTGGAGAGTGTCCGCATGACGTCGCCGCTGGGAGCGTGGATTGGAGACGGCGGGACATTGGGTGCGACCACCTTCCTCGCCTCGGTGGGCGTCGCCGGGCTCCTCGAGCGGGTGCAGTACCGGCTGCGCGCGGACGAGGGGCGTGCCTGGTGGGCCTCGAACGGGCGCGACGTCCTCAACGCGGTGTCGCTCGGCGCGGTGAGCTGCGGGCTGTGGGTCCACGGCTTCCGCGGTCCGCTGGTGGTGTGCGTGGCGGGGACGCTGGTCCTCGTTCTCTCCATGTGCCAGATGCGGCTCGAGTCGCGCCCCGGCTCCACGCTCTGGTCGGTGGCGGTCGCGCTCGCGCTCGGGCTCCCGGTGCTCGTCGCGCCCGGAGCGGTGGCGCGGTTCTTCGAGCGGGTGGTGCTCGCGCTGGCGCCGCCCTAGCTACCCGCACCGCTCACGGCCAGCGGACGCGTCGCACCGCTCCCGCCGCCGGCTCGACGTCCAGCCGCACGTCCCTCGTGCCCTGCCGGGCACGGTCGAGGGACTCCGGGCTCGCCGGCGAGCCGTCGATGGCGGTCACCACGTCGCCGGCGTGGAGCCGGGTGGTGATCTCCGCCGCGCGGATGAAGACGCCCGTCGGACGGCGCATCAGCCGCGCAGCGTCGTCCTCGCCGAGCCCGGGGTTGGCCATGCGGAGCTGCGTCAGCCGGCGGACCTCGCCCTCGAGTCCCGTGCTTCCCGGAGTCTGCCCGAGCAGGCGCCAGGCCTCGAGCGCGGGGCGGGGAGGGTGCGTCCACTTCCCCTCGAGCCCGGCCATCGCGTCGTCCAGGACGCGGTCGAGCAACGGACCGGGCCCCTCGCCGTCGGTGCGGAACGGGTCGACGTGCACGTCGGCCGTGCTCTCCACCACCACGTGACCGGTGCCGGGGTGAATGAGCTCGACGCGGGCGCGGTCGATCCACTCCGCGCTGGTGCCCACCCCGGCCCCTCCGCCGCGTCCCGCCACCTCCTGCCGTCCCTCGGCGCTGGTCCGGTCGAGCCGGGCGCGGACCAGCAGCACCTCGGCCGGTGCCACGCCGGCGGCCTTGATCGCGCCGAGGGCATCGGTGGCCGTCCAGTCGCTCCGCTCCGGGTGCAGGGGATGGACCTCGAACGGCCCCCACACCAGCGCCCGGCCGGAGGAGGCGGTCACAGTCCGCAGGCCGAGCCGGGCCGAGAGCCCGAGGACCTCGTCGTCGCTCACGCCGCCCGACGCGCGGAGCCGCTCCACGACCAGGGCCGAGACGTGGAGGTCCGGCGCCGGCTCGCTGCGCCGGGCCGGCGCGGTGGAGCACGCGGTCCATGCTCCACAGAAGAGCGCGAGCCGGAGGAGACGTGTGAATCGGAAGGCGATGCCCGGCAGCCTAGCGCACGGGGCTGCCTGGCCCGGCGGATCGATCGCGTCGGTAGGAAGCGTGCGGAAAGTCGCGACAGCGTGCGCGGCGCTCCCACGAGCCCGCTCGGGGGGCAGAGGCGCGCCAGCGTCCAGGCTCAGCCCCCCGCACCAGGGGACGCCTGTCGAAGCGCGCAGTGGCGCGCCAGCGTCCAGGCTCAGTATGCCGGGGCGTCGCTCGCGGGAAAGCTCTCCTTCGAGGCTTCCTCCACCCGGGACTGCGCAGGGTCGGTGTCCCCGGTTCCGAGCCTCCGGGCGAGAAGCGTCTTGCAGCGCGCGGCGAGGTCGAGCGACTGCTCGCGCACCTCCTGGAACAGCGCCGCGAGCTCGCTGTCGCGACCTTGCTGTGCGTCGGCAGCATGACGCTCGGCGGCCGCCGCCTGCTTCAGCGCGTGGTACAGCGTGCCCACCAGGTCGTAGAGCGGATCTGAGGTATTCGCCTGAACGTTGGCCATGGGTGTTCCTCCAGCTCGTCGTTCGAAACTAGGCACCCCGCGGCGGAGGGGAACCCCGGGGGCTCAGGCCGTCCGCAGCAGCGGCCGGAGCTTCCCCTCGCCGTCCAGCTGGAGCAGATCGGTATAGCCACCCACGTGCACGTCACCGACGAAGATCTGCGGCACGGTCCTCCGCCCGCTGGATCGCTCGACGAGCCGGGCACGGGCCGCATCGTCACCGGTCACGTCCACCTCCTCGTAAGCGACGCCCCTGGAGCGCAGGTAGTCTTTCGCCCGTAAACAGAAGACACAGGACCGAGTGGTGTAGATGGTGACGGCGTTCATGGCTTCCTTGCTGGTTGGACGTCTCGGGCCTGGCGTGCTCAAGTGAGCACCCCGGGTTTCGCTGTCATGTGACGGTGGATGGCGGGACGCCAGTGGAACAGACTGATGTCCGTTGGGGGTCAATCGGGGTGCAGAACACGCGGGTCCTCGGCCGGCAGCGCCGTCGGTTCAAGGTGCAAATGGGTGCCGCGTCGGGCTTCACCGTCGACGTGTCGGCCGGCGGCTTCTGCGCCGAGCTGATGCGCGTCTTCCCCAAGGGCACGGCGGTGAAGGGAACGCTCCTGGTCGATGGCACGGAGCACGACTTCTCCGGCCGGGTCGCCTGGGCGAAGCAGGGTGACTTCCGCCTCAACATGCGCGGCCGGATGGGCGTCACGTTCACCGACGCCCCCGAGGAGCTTCGGCGCATCTTCGGCATCGGTCCGAGCGGCACGCCGCTGCCCGCGCCCGGGCCGTTCCCGCATAACCGAGGCTGAAGAGCACCAGAGCCTGAAACGCCGCGGCCCCCGACCCGGTCCACCGAGGGACCGAGACGAGGGCCGCGAGACCGCTCCGTTCAGAGGGAGCGGCGGGGACTACATCCCCATCCCGCCCATGCCGCCCATGCCACCGCCCGGACCCTTGGGCTCGTCCTCCTTCGGACGCTCGGCGACCATCGCCTCGGTGGTGAGCATCAGCGAGGCCACGGAGGCCGCGTTCTGCAGCGCGGTCCGGGACACCTTCGCCGGGTCGATGACACCGGCCGCGAGGAGGTCCTCGTAGTTGCCGGTTGCCGCGTTGAACCCGTAGGCCCCCTGGCCTTCCTTCACCTTGTTGACGATGACCGAGCCCTCCAGGCCACCGTTGCCGACGATCTGGCGGAGCGGCTCCTCGAGCGCGCGGCGGACGATCTCCACGCCGAACCGCTCACCCTCGGAGAAGGTCCCGCCCTCGAGCGCCTTCAGCGCGCGGATGTACGCAACGCCACCGCCGGGGACCACGCCCTCCTCGACGGCCGCGCGGGTCGCGTTGAGGGCGTCCTCCACGCGGGCCTTCTTCTCCTTCATCTCGGTCTCGGTCGCGGCGCCGACGTTGACCACCGCCACGCCGCCCACCAGCTTGGCCAGACGCTCCTGGAGCTTCTCCTTGTCGTAGTCGCTGGTGGTGTCCTCGACCTGGGCGCGGATCTGCTGCACCCGGGCCTGGATGTCCTTCTGGCTGCCGGCCCCGTCGATGAGGGTGGTGTTGTCCTTGTCGACGGTGATCCGCTTGGCGCGGCCCAGGTCGGCGAGGGTGATGTTCTCCAGCTTGATGCCCAGGTCCTCGGCGATCATCTTGCCGCCGGTGAGGGTGGCGATGTCCTCGAGCATGGCCTTGCGGCGGTCACCGAAGCCCGGAGCCTTCACCGCGCAGGTGTTGAGCACGCCGCGGATCTTGTTCACCACCAGGGTGGCCAGGGCCTCGCCCTCGACGTCCTCGGCGATGATCAGCAGCGGCTTCCCCGAACGGGCCACCTGCTCGAGAACCGGCAGGAGGTCCTTCATCGAGGAGATCTTCTTCTCGTGGATCAGGACGTACGGATCCTGGAGGACGACTTCCATCCGCTCCGGATCGGTCACGAAGTACGGCGAGAGGTAGCCGCGGTCGAACTGCATGCCCTCGACCACCTCGAGCGTGGTCTCGAGACCCTTGGCCTCCTCGACGGTGATCACGCCCTCCTTGCCGACCTTCTCCATCGCGTTGGCGATGATCGTTCCGATCGTCTCGTCGCCGTTCGCGGAGATGGTGCCGACCTGGGCGATCTCCTTCTTGTCCTTGGTGGGCTTGGCCTGCTTCTTCAGCTCGGCCACCACCATGGCGACCGCCTTGTCGATGCCGCGCTTGATCTCCATCGGGTTGTGACCCGCGGCGACCAGCTTGGCGCCCTCGCGGAAGATCGCCTGGGCGAGCACGGTCGCGGTGGTGGTGCCGTCACCGGCCACGTCGGAGGTCTTGCTTGCGACCTCCTTCACCATCTGCGCGCCCATGTTCTCGAACTTGTTCTCCAGCTCGATCTCCTTTGCCACCGTCACGCCGTCCTTGGTGATGGTGGGGGAGCCGAACGACTTCTCGATCACCACGTTGCGGCCCTTGGGCCCGAGGGTGACCCTCACCGCGTCGGCGAGCGTGTTGACCCCACGGAGGATCGCGTCACGCGCGCGGACGTCGAAGATGATGTCTTTTGCCATGTGTGTTTTCTCGTCTCTCTTCTGAATAAAGGGGGGCGGATTACTTCTCGATGACGCCGAGCACGTCCTCTTCGCGGAGGATGAGGTGGTCCTCGCCCTCGATCTTCACCTCGGTCCCGGCGTACTTGGAAAAGAGGATGGTGTCGCCGGCCTTGATGTCGAGCGGGCGGACCTTGCCGTCCTCGAGGATCTTGCCGTTGCCGACGGCGACGACCTTGCCCTCGAGCGGCTTCTCCTTGGCGGTGTCGGGGATGATGATGCCCCCCTTGGTCTTGTTCTCCTCGGCGACGCGCTTGACGATCAGCCGGTCCTGAAGCGGGCGAATCTTCATCTTCGTTCCCTCGTGCATCGATTGGGTTGGTTGCGCGGGTTGGCACTCTCCATACGCGAGTGCCAGACCTATCGGCGCGGCGGACAATAACCGCGGAGATCCCCCTGTCAAGGTGCCCCGGCCGATCTCCAACCACCTGACACAACGGGGATTTCACCTTTTCCCCCTCGCGCGGCCGAGCACTGTCCTCTGCCGAGTGCCAGCCCGTGTTCTGGCAGAGCGGACCCGAGAGTGCCAGCGCAAGCCCTCGGAATCCTTGGGGTCGGGGGTGCACGACCGGGGCCGGCGTTGCTAGCCTGGAGGGACGGAATCGATGGATCTCGTCGCGGTCACCTCGCTGAAGCAGTTCTTCAAGTCGCTCCTGGACGAGGCGCTCGGGCACACCGGACTGGACGTCGCCGAGGTCACCGAGTTCTACCTGGCGAACCTCCTGGCCGAGTTCGCCGCCGCCGACCGGCTCTTCGCCCCGGACGAACTGGGGGGCGTCGGTGAGCCGCTCGCCGTCCTGTACCACCGGGCGCAGGCCGCCGAGCGCGAGGAGCGGATCCGCATCCTCCGCCGCCTCGGCGACGTCTCGCTCTACAAGGCCGGCTTCTTCGCCGGCGCGCTCCGGGAGAGCGTCGTGGGGCAGGGTTACACCATCGAGATGGGCCGGGCGGCCTACGCGCAGCTGGCGGCGCTGGCCCGTGGCGGCTTCGCCCACGTCTACGACGAGCTGGGCCGAAAGTTCCGTCCGCTCACCGAGGTGCTGGAGGGCATCGCCGCGCGGTCCGCGGCGCGGAGCTCCCCCTCGGGCGCGCTGCGCGTCTACGAGTCGTGGCGGCGCACCGGAAGCGACACGCTGGAGAGCGTGCTCGTCGACGCCGGGCTCCTGCCTCCCGGCGGAGGGCTGCCAAACTGATGCTGAGCCTCGTCGACGAGGTCCAGGACCAGCTCGAGGCGATCTACGACATCGAGTGTCCCCGGGCCTCGGCCTTCCTCCTCCACCCGGAGCAGGCGACGCTGCTCCGCGCGCCCGCCGCGGACGAGGAGCTGTGGGTGCACGAGGGGGAGGACGCCCTGGAGATCGGCCTGTACTACTCGGCCGCGCTCCGCTCGGACCTCGAGGCGCGCTCGCTCCACGATCGCGGCGTCTCCTCGCCAGAGCTCGACGCCTACTGCCGGCTGACCGAGGGCGTGAGCCACTTCCTCTACCTCGTGCGCTCGGTGGCGCTGGAGCGGCGGCTGTCGGTGCTCGAGCTCGAGGCCCAGGCCGAGGTGGACAAGTTCGCGAGCCTCGTCCTCCAGCACTGGCCATCGCTCGAGGAGGCCTCGGCCCGGATGCTCCACGCACGGCTGTTCCGGGACGTCTCCTACCGGCCCGGCCTGGGAGCCGAGGAACAAGCGCGCTACGTGGAGGCCAACCGGCTGGCGGCCGTCTTCACCGCCGGTCTCCTGGCCCACGTGGTCGCCCGGAGGGTGGACCGTCTGCTCGTGGCGCTCAGGTACGCCTACAGGCTTGGAGCGGAGGCCAAGCTGCGCCACCTGGCTCGCGCAGCCTGAGGGTCCTGGTACAGTCGGTTTCGTTACCGTGACGAAGCTCTCCCTCCTCGCGGTGGACCCCGACCTGGCGTCGGCCCGCGCTCTCTCCGACGCATTCACCCGCACCGACTTCGGTTTCCGGGCCGTCCCGGACCTCCGCCGGGCCCTCACTGTCCTTCGCTCCACCCCGGTGGACGTGGTGCTGGCGGTGGGGAACCTGGACACACCGCTCGTTTCCCAGCTGCTGGGCGCGCTGGCCCATGACGCCACGCTCTCGCGAATTCCCGTCGTCACCTTCGGCGAGCAGGCCCTCGACGCGGGGTTCGTGTCCCAGATGCGGACCGGGGTGGTGGAGATGCTCCTCCGACCCCTGCAGCCCTTCGAGCACCCGGAGCGCGTCCGCCAGGTACTGGCCGAGATCCCCGAGCGGGCCGGCCGGGTGGTCGGCTTCGAGGCGCTCCGGATGGTGGAGCACATCCAGCGCACGTTCCGGTCCGGCGCGCTGAAGCTCAACCCGGGCACGCCGAACGAGAGTCAGGCGCTCTTCACCCACGGCGTGCTGCGGGGCGCGAAGCACCGCGAGGCCAAGGGCGAGGTGGCGATCGCCGCGATGCTCGCGCTTCCCCGGGCGCCCTGGGCCTTCGTCGAGCTGAGCGGTCAGGAGGGAGAGGGCACCGGCGTCGCCATCGACCTGGACAAGAAGCCCACCGCGCCACCGCCGATGATGGAGGAGAGCGGCTACGACATCCTCCAGGACGGGGCCGCCGACGTGCTGCTGGCCGAGGGGAGCGGCCCGATCGAGATCGACGCCGACGCCGAGGGCGAGCAACTCCTGGTGATGGAGAGCGTCACCCCGACGCCGGCGCCCCCCCACGTGCCAATTCTCCTGGTTGACGACGACGAGGAGCTCTGCCGGATGTTCGGGGCGCTCTTTCGCCGGAAGGGCTTCGACGTCACCACTGCCCAGGACGGGCTCGCGGGCTACGAGGCGGCAGCCTCGGGGGCCTACGAGCTGCTCATCGCCGACCTGAACATGCCGAAGATGGACGGCTGGGGCCTGCTCCGGCTCATCCGCGACGACCACCGGACTCGCGAGCTGCCCTTCGCGATGCTGAGCTGCCAGGACCACTACCGCGAGTCGCTCAAGGCGCTCGACGCCGGCGCGCAGGCCTACTTCCCCAAGACCCTCCGCCTCGAGGCCCTCGTCAGCCAGGTGCAGGCTCTTCTGCAGCCACGGCAGCAGGCGCGGGTGGAGATCGCCGGCGGCACGGTGAGCTCCATCCCGGTGGGGCAGCTGGGCGTCCAGTGGACGCTCCGCGAGCTGGCTGCCGCCGGGATCACCGGGACCCTCCGGGCGCGCGACAGCTGGGCGACCTACGAGGTGGCGTTCCGCGAAGGGCGGGCCATCCACGCCTCGGCCCAGACCGGCTCGCACCAGGCAGTGGGCGAGCGTGCGCTCAATGCCTTCGTCGCCAGCAGGTGCACGGAAGCGACCTGGAATCCGACCCCACCCGGCCCACGACAGACGCTGATGCTGCCGGTGCCCGAGCTGCTGGTCCGCGCGACCCAGCTCCTGAACGACAACGCCCAGCGACTCCGGGACGGGCTGATGATCAACCCGCTGGAGATCCACGTGAACCCGGAGCTGTACGAGGTCTACGTCCGCAACGGGCCCCAGCAGTGGCTGCCCGCCGCGAAGCTCCTCTGCGAGCACGGCCTGCCGCCGCGCGAGGTCCTGGCGCGGCTGGACGAGTCTCCGCTCGAGCTGGAGGAGGTGCTGCGGGACCTGATCCGGCGGGGCGTCGTGTCGCTCAGCGCGCCGCCGTCGTGAGCGGATCCCGGCTCGACGCTACAGCGCTGCCTTGGCCGCCGAGGCGTCGTACTTGCCGGCCAGGGTCTCGCGGACATCGCGATCGAACTTCACCCGGCCTGTGGCCACCTCGCGGAGCGACAGCACCGGCGGCTTGTTCTTCGACGTCTCGATGAGGGGCCGGGCGCCCGCCATCAGCTGACGGGCCCGCTTCGCGGCGAGCAGCACCAAGGCGAAGCGGTTGTCGACGAGGGGGAGGCAGTCTTCGACTGTGACGCGGGCCATGCTCTTGAAATCCTCGGCTCAGGGGGCCCCCCGGGGGGGGGCGAACGCCAGTGGACGTAACGGCAGGTCAGGGGGGGTGTCAAGGCGAGGCCGCCTCCCTACCTTCGCCCGGGCATGGGCGAGGCGCGTCACCCGAACCACCCCGGCGAGCTGAGCACCGAGGCGTCGGCGGCGGAGCGGATGCGCAACGGCGACGAGCTCGGGGCCCGGGCCCGGGCGATCCAGGTCCTCCAGCGGGCCGGGGTGTCGTTCCTCGTGGGCGGCGCCTACGCCTTCGCCCACTACACGGGCATCTACCGGGACACCAAGGACCTGGATCTCTTCATCCGGCCCGGGGACGTGGAGCCAGCGCTGCAGGTGCTCGGCGGGGACGGCTGGCG
>DASXGF010000644.1:0-5443 GCA_036489275.1 Myxococcaceae bacterium
CCCGTGTCGGCGGCCAGCGCGCCACAGGCGAGGAGCAGCAGAGGGAGCAGCGGAAGGCGTCGCATCGGAGTCCTGAGCTGGGGGAAGGCGGACCCTACCCGCGCCCGCCGAGATGCCGACAGTGCCGATGCAGGGAGCGGACGGGGACTCTCCGGAGTCGTGGCCTGAACATCCGTCCAGAAGCCCGGGCGAATGGTCCCGTGCTGCGGACCGGTCCCCCGCCGTCTCCGGGGAGCCACGCGCTGGCATGACCGCTGCTCTTCGCGCGCTCGCACCGGGCCATGACGGTCCGGCAGAGGGCGTGGAGGTGGAAGGTGCTGACGACAGGAAAGCGGCTGGCGGTGTTCTCCATCCGTGAGGGGAAGGGCGGAACAGTCTGGGTGCGGGCGGGCTCGGCGTTCGTGAATCGCGACGGCTCGCTGAACGTGCTCCTCGACGTGCTTCCGCTCGACGGCAAGCTGCACGTGCGCGAGGCGGGGGACCGCCGCGAGGCGCAGGACGCCGCGACGGAGCCCAAGCTGACCGCGGTGGGAGGTGCGCAGTGAGCGGGCGCGGCTTCTGGGTCGTCGCGGCGTTGCTCTGCGCCGACGGGGTGCACGCGGCTCCACCGGCGCCCGGCGCGGCCACGGCCGGCAAGGCGAAGCGCGCTGCCGGCACCGGGGTGCTCAACCTGAACACCGCCACCCTGGACCAGATCGACGCACTCCCCGGCGTCAGCCCGACGCTCGCCGCCGCGGTGGTGGCCGAGCGCACCGCCCATCCCTTCGCCCGCCCCGAGGACGTGACCCGGGTGCAGGGAATGGGCAAGCGACGGTTCGAGCGCCTCCGGCCGCACCTGACGGTGACCGGCCCGAGCACCTTCGTTGTCGCCAAGGGGCGGGCCGGGCCCACCAAGACCCGCTCCGCCTCCAGGCCGGGCCCGACCCACCCCTGAGGACCGGGGGGCGCCCTTCCGGGGGGAGCGTCAGAGGCTTAAATCGTTTCCCTTCCGGGGCGCGTTCAGCGGACGCCAGGCCGCCCATGTGCACCACTTCCCAGGACACCCCACCCCAGGCCATGCTTCGGGTGTCCATCCAGGAAGGACGGAGCCAGGTCCGGGGTTGTCGCCCGGTCCCTTCGCTCCCGCACCATCCGTCTCTGCCGTGAATCTGCTGCACTCCGCCCCGGAGACCGACTCCACCCCCACCCCGCCGCCGGACGCACCGGCGGGGGCGACCGTCGACCGCTTTCTGAGGGCGGTGCGGCGTCGGCAGGCTCGCGCGGTGGCGCTCGAGTCGCTGCTCCTCGGCTCGGCGACCCTCGGCTTCGGCGTGGTGGTGGCCGCGGCGCTGGCCCGGGCCTGGCCCCGCGGGGTGCGCTGGGTGCTGGGAGTGGCGGTACTGGCGACGGTGGGCCTGGTCGCCGAGCGCCTCTGGCGGCACTGGACGCGCGCGGCCGGGAATCCCTTCCGCACCGCGCGGCTCGTCGCGTCGCGGATGCCCGGCGTCTCGCTGGACCTCCTCGCCGTCCTCGAGCTGCGCCGGGCGATGGCGCACGATCCCGCGTTCTCCACCGAGCTGGCGCTCGCCCATCTCCGGGCGGTGGACGCGCGCGCCGCGCAGCTCGACGCACAGGCGGTGATCGACCGGGCGGCGGTGCGCCGAGCCGGCTTCCTCGCGCTCGGGGCGCTCGCCGCCCTGGCCCTGGTGTCCGCGGCGTGGCCCGACCGGATCCGCTCGCTGCTGAGCGCGCTCCGCCCTGCGATCGCCTCGGGGCGGCAGCTCGCCCGTGAGCCCATCACCGGCGAGATCGAGGTGCTCTACCAGTACCCGGCCTACACCGGGCTCGCGCCCCGGACCGTCACCAGCACCGGGGACCTCGCCGGTCCGAAGGGGACCGTGCTCCAGCTGCGGACGCGGGCCGACCGCACGGTGACCGGCGCACAGCTGGTGCTCAACACCGGGGCGGTGGTGCCCCTCCGCGTCGAGCACGGGCGTGACCTCAGCGGCAGCCTGGTGCTCCAGGCGAGCGGGACTTACGCCGTCGTCTTCACCGGCCGCGGTGGCCGCGAGGTGGCGCGCGGGCCGGACTTTCCGCTCACCGTCGAGGCGGACGCGCCGCCCCAGGTGTCCCTCCTCCTGCCCGGGCCGGAGCTGGAGGTGGACCCCGAGCAGGAGGTGCTGCTCCGCTGGGAGGCCACCGACGACTACGGGCTCTCCGACCTCGCGTTGGTGTGGACCACCCCCGACGGGCAGAGCCACCGCCAGAAGCTCGCCCACGACGACGGGCGGAAGAGCGCAGGTCAGTACCGGTGGCCGCTCGGGCCACTGAAGCTCGGGGCGGGCGACCGGATCTCCTACGCCGTGGAGGCCCTGGACAACGACGCCGTGGACGGCCCCCAGCGCGGCGCGAGCCGGCAGCAGATGCTGATGGTGTACAGCGCGGCCGAGCACCGCCGCGAGGCCCTCCGCCGGGCGACCGAGCTGTGGGAGCGGCTCCTGGCGCACCTGGCCACCCGCATGGAGGGCCCGGACCGCAACGCGCGAAAGTCCGAGGACAAGGTCCGCGCCCAGGAGCCGGTGGACACCTCCGGGCTCACGCTCGGCGTGGACACCGTGTCCACCGCACGCTCGCTCGCCCGCGAGCGTGATCGCAACGAGGCGCTCGTCGCCGCGCTGGAGCACGTGGGACAGGACGTGACGGCGCGGGTCCGGGGCACCTCGGACGCGCGGAAGCTCTGGCTGCGGCTCTCCGGCCGGCGGAGCGAGCTGGACATGGACGGCCGGCTCTCCCGGGTGGCCCAGGAGGAGATCTCCGCGCTGGAGAAGGACGCGCTCTACCTGGAATCGCTGCTCGACCAGCAGCGGATGGAGGAGCTGCGGGAGATCGCCAGCCAGATGGCGCGAGAGCAGCGCGAGCTGGCGAAGCTCATCGAGCAGTTCCAGAGCACCCGGGACCCCGGCCTTCAAGAAAAGATCCTCCGCCAGGTGGCGGCACTGCGGAACCGGATGGAGGAGCTGGCGCGGCGGATGGCCGAGCTGCAGAAGAGCATCCGCGACGAGCACTACAACCTCGAGGCGTTCCAGGAGATGGCCAAGCAGCAGGACATGCAGGGCGGCCTGGACGACATCGAGAAGCTCCTGAAGGAAGGCAAGACCGAGGAGGCCCTGGCGCGGCTCCAGCAGCTCCAGGCGCAGATGAGCGAGCTCCAGAAGCAGCTGGACCAGAACGCCGAGAACATGGGCGGCCGGGCCAACCCCGAGCTGGTGAAGCGCTTCCGCGAGTTCGGCGACGCGTTGAAGACCACCACCGAGGAGCAGCGGCAGCTGGCCGAGCAGACCAAGGCCGTCCGTGACCGCTACCGCGAGCAGATGCGGCAGCGCATGAAGCAGGCCGCCGCCGGGCTCAAGGAGACGCTCCAGAAGAAGGCCGAGCAGGTCTCGCAGGACTACCAGAAGGTGGGACCGAACGACCTGAGCCCCCGGGCGGACCTGCCGCTGGAGCAGGCGAAGTCCGAGCTGGAGAGCCTCAAGTCCGCCCTGAAATCCGAGGACTTCGACCTCGCGGCCGAGGCGGCGCAGCGGGCGGTCCGGCAGGCCGAGGAGCTGTCTCGCGCCGGGGAGCAGCAGCGAGCCCTCGACGAGGCGTACCAGAACCCGCCCGATGTGCGGGAAAAGTCACGGAAGCTGGCGCAGCGGCTGGAGAAGGACGCGGAGACGATGCGCGACGTCCGCCGGAAGCTCGACCAGCTCTTCCCACCGCTCTCCTCGCAGCTCGGGCAGGGCGACAAGCAGAAGCTCCAGGAGCTCAGCCAGGGGCAGCGGAAGCTCGGCCAGCGAGCCCAGGATCTGCAGCAGAAGATGCGGCAGCTGGAGCAGATGGCGCCGCTCTTCGGCGAGCAGGGAGAGGAAGCGCTGCAGCAGATCGCCGACCGCATGGCCGGCGCCACCGAGCGCCTCGAGGGGAAGGATCCCCAGCGTGGGTACGGGGAGCAGAAGGCCGCTCTGGACTCGCTCGAGCAGCTCCAGCAGTCGATGCAGCAGAGTCAGCGCGGTGGAGGGCGCGGCGGGCTCCCCCTTCCCCTCCTGGCCGGAGGTGAGCAGGAGGGCGGCAACGAGCTGAGCCGCCAGAAGGTCGAGGTCCCCGACGCCGACCCCAACGGCGCCCCGCGCGAGTTCCGCAAGGACCTGCTCGACGCAATGAAGCAGGGCACGCCCGACCGGTACCGCGACCAGGTGAAGCACTTCTACGAGGAGCTGGTGAAGTGAGGCGCGCCGCCGCGGCCTGCATCCTCCTCGTCACCTCGCTGGCCTGGGCCGCCCCCGCGGACGTCCGCGCCCGCGTGCGCGCGCTCGAGGAACTGCTGGACGAGGAGGACTACGCCGCCGCGCACGCCGAGCTGGATCACCTCCAGAAGGGCCAGGAGAAGAACGAGTCCTTCGATTTCTTCGCCGGCCGGGTGGCGTTCGGCGAGGGACGCTACGCGGACGCGGTCTCCGCCCTCGAGCTGGCGGGGGTGGAAGACCGGCCGGGAAGCTATCTCCGCCTGGCCCGGGACACGCTGGCCATCACCCGCGACCACGAGCGTTCGGAGAGCGAGCACTTCATCTTCCTCTACCCGAAGGGCAAGGACGTGGTGCTCGCCCCCTACGCGCTCGAGGCCCTCGAGGCGCAGCGGGCGGCGCTGGAGAAGGACCTCGGCCACGCCCCACCGGGGAAGGTCCGGGTGGAGGTGGTGAACGACGCCGCGGAGCTGGCCCGCGTCTCGACCCTCTCCCAGAAGGAGATCGACCAGACCGGGACCATCGCCATCTGCAAGTTCAACAAGCTGATGGTGACCTCGCCCAAGGCGGTGCTCCGCGGCTACGACTGGCTGGACACGCTGGCCCACGAGTACACGCACCTGGTCGTCACGCAGACCGGGCACAACTCGGTGCCGATCTGGCTGCAAGAGGCGCTGGCCAAGTACCTCGAGTCCCGCTGGCGCGGGCCGGCGGGCAAGGCGCTTCCTCCGTCCTCGCGGATGCTCCTGTCCGAGCGAGTGCAGAAGAACGACCTCATTCCCTTCGCCAAGATGCACCCCTCGATGGCCAAGCTGCCCACCTGGAAGGACGCGGCCACGGCCTTCGCCGAGGTCTTCTTCGCCGCCGAGTACCTCCACAAGGAGCACGGCATGAAGTCGCTACGGACCATCGTCGAGACGATGGGCACCGGGGCGACCGACCAGCAGGCGGTGGAGAAGGCCACCGGGAAGACCTTCGGCGCGTTCGAGAAGGGCTGGATGGCCTACCTCAAGGCGCAGCCGCCGCCGGCGAGCCGCGCTCCGGCCACCGCCGAGCGACCGGTCCTCAAGGGGAAGAACACCCCGCCCGAGGAGGGAAAGAAAGGCCGGGAGATCTCCTTCGGCGACTTCGACGAGGTGGAGAACGCGACGGCGCGGCGATGGGCGCACCTCGGCGAGCTG
>DASXGF010000735.1:0-2347 GCA_036489275.1 Myxococcaceae bacterium
CAGCGCCCGGAGCTCGGTGCCGACCTGCTCGCGTAGCCGCGGATCGCGCCGCTGGGCCTCGACCTCCATCAGGAGCGCATCGATGACCGTGTTCCCGGTCACGGTGATGCGCTCGTCCGGCACCCCTTCGCGGAGCAGCGCCGCCCGGGCGCCCTCGGTGGGTGCGAAGTGGAGCGCCATCAGAGGAGTGGCGAGCTTGCGGTTCACCTCCTCTGGGAAGGGTGACCAGATGTTGCCAGTCCGGAGCCCGGCCTCCACGTGCCCGATGGCGATCCGCCGGTAGAAGCAGGCCAGGGCAGCCACCAGCACGGTCGTCGTGTCTCCCTGGACCAGCGCCAGGTCGGGATGCCCCGAGCCGAGCCATCCGTCGATGCTCTCCATCAGCCTCGCGGTGAGGCCGGCCAGGGTCTGGTTGGGGCGCATGACGTCCAGGTCGGTGTCCACCTGGAAGCCGAAGGTCTCGGTGACCTGCCAGAACATCTCCTTGTGCTGGCCGGTGGCCACGACCGTGCAGCGGTAGTCGTCCGAGCTGCGCAGGGCTGCCACCACCGGGGCGAGCTTGATCGCCTCGGGGCGGGTCCCCATGAAGACCACCACCTTCTTCGGCTCGCTCACGACGAGGCCGCCCCTCCGAGGCGACGTCCGAGGATCTCCCCCGAGGCCACCCAGAGAAACTCGGTGTTCGTCGTGAGGTACCGCTTCCACATCTTTCTCGGCTCCATCACCAGCCGCCACGACCACTCCATCCCCACCTGGCGGAGCAGCGGCGGCGCCCGGCGCACGTACCCGGCGAGGACGTCGAAGCTCCCTCCCACGCCCATGATGACCGGCACGTCGAGGCGGGCACGGTTTCGCTCGCAGAAGACTTCCTTGAACGGCGAGGGCATTCCCACGAAGAGGAAGTCCGGCCGGGCAGCGCGGATCTCCTCGACGATGGCCGGGTGGTCCTCGGGCTTGAAGTAGCCGTTGCGTACGCCCGAGATCCGGAGCCCCGGGTAGCGGCTGCGGCAGCCCTCGGCGAGCGCCTGGACGACCTCCTCCCGTGCCCCGAGGAAGTACGCCGACAGGCCGCGCGGTGCACCGGCCTCGAGCAGGCGGGCCATCAGGTCGCACCCGGTGACCCGCTCCGGCACCGGCGTGCCCGCGCCGCGGAGCGCCCAGACCACCGACATGCCGTCCGCGAGGATGAGGTCGCCCCGGCGGCAGGCCTCGGCCAGCTCCGGGTCGCGGCGCATCATGCACAGCACCCCGGCGTTGGCGGTGATGATGGTGTGGGGCGCCCGCGGCGCCTCGCACCAGGCCAGGCACCGCTGGATCGCCGAGTCCATCGAGTCGGGGTCGAACCGGAGCCCCATCAGCTCACGGAGGGAGCTCGCCTCAGGCATGGGCGGCTCCGAGCTCCGGATGACGGGCCTTCCAGACTCCGGCGCGCTCGGCCACCACCTTGCGGGTCGCGGCACGCTTGCCGACCAGCAATGCCAGATGTTGGTAGCGGCGGACGAAGCGGCGGAAGTCCGGGTCCTCGTACCGAGGTGCGCCCTTCGCGGCGCTGGAGAAATATCCCCAGAGCATCGCTGCGCTGCCGGTCACGACCGGATGCTGAGGCAGACGCGAGGCGGCCACCGCGAGGTAGTAGAGCGGCGAGGTTCCCATGAAGTACTGGCCGAAGCCGGCGCGCACCCGGCCGGTCCAGATCCCCTTCTGGCTCGCGCCCTGTGGCCGGAGGTGGACGAACCGCAGCGGCTCGTCGTCCACGCTCTCCGCCATCCAGCCCAGCATCCGCGCCCGGTGGCAGTCGATGCCGTCCCACATCACCTGTCGCACGAAGCCGCCGATCTCCTGGAAGCAGCTCACCCGGTAGAACTTCGTCATCCCCACCGACATCTCGTCGCCGCAGACCTCCGGCACCAGCTCGCCGCTGCGGGGGTGCACGAACCACGGCTTGCCGGACGTCGTCCCCAGGCGCGGCTCGGTCTCCATCCGCGCCATGAGCCCCTCGAAGTAGCGAGGCGGCAGATCGAGGTCCATGTCGAGCTTGCAGACGTAGTCGAACCGACCGAGGTCCACGCCCTCCAGGCCGGCGTAGAACGCCTCCACCACTCCCGGCCCGACGCTGCGCCGGCCCCGATCGTCGCGCCGGACGACCTTGAGGTAGGGCAGGCGCGCGGCGTACTCGGCGAGGATCGCCGGCGTCTCGTCGGTGGACCCGTCGTCCACGACGATCCACGACGTCGGAGGCACGGATTGCCGGGCGACGCTGTCCAGCGTGCGGCGGATGTACGCCGCTTCGTCGCGGCACGGCGAGACCAGAAGGTAACGGCGCCCCGCGGGCACGGGCTCACTCCCT
>DASXGF010000737.1:0-2042 GCA_036489275.1 Myxococcaceae bacterium
CCGACGATGACCGCGCTCTTGAGCCGGAGGGAGTCGAGCAGCGCGGCGAGGTCGTCCGCGAACTGGGGGATGGACGGCGGCACGCCCGGCGGCGGCAGGGGCGACTCGCCGTGGCCGCGGTAGTGCCAGTGGATCACCCGGCGCTGCTCGGCGAGGGCGGGGCGGAGGTACTTCCAGGCGAATCCGTCGCACGCCAGGCCATCGCACAGGACGACCGCCGAGCCGCCGATGCCCTCGACCTCGACGTGGAGCTCCCCGCCATCGGGTCGCGCCAGGCGGAAAGTTCTCGGACCACGGGCACGCCGGGGTGCTGGCCGCCGCTCGGGCTCGGGGGCGCCGGGGGACGGTGATGGCGTGGCATCGCGACTCACCGGGCCGTAGTGTAACGAGGAAGGTCGAGCACTTCCCACGTGACCCACGTCCATTCGCATCCTCCGGCACTCTCGGACCACCGGCACGCGGACCACGCGGAGCCCTGCGACAGTCCTGCCCTGCGGACCGGGGATGGGACGCGGGCCCGGGACTCGCGGCGGATGGCGGCGGCGCTCGTCCTCACCATCATCATCGCCGTGGTGGAGGCGGTCGGGGGCTGGCTCACCGGCTCGCTGGCCCTGCTCTCGGACGCAGGCCACATGTGGACCGACGTCTCGGCGCTCGGCCTCGCGCTGCTCGCGGCCTCGTGGGCTGGCCGTCCGGCCAACCGGAAGCGGACCTACGGGTACGTGCGGCTGGAGATCCTCAGCGCGCTGCTGAACGGGGTGATGCTGCTCGCCATCACCATCTTCATCGTCGTCGAGGCGCTGGAGCGGCTGAAGCGGCCCACCCATGTCGACCTCGGGCCCATGGCGCTGATCGCAACCATCGGTCTGGTGGCGAACCTCATGGCGATGGGATTCCTGCACTCGGGCCACTCGCTCAACACCCGGTCGGCGTTCCTCCACGTGCTCGGCGACGCGCTCTCCAGCGTGGGAGTGCTGGCGGCGGCGGGAGTGATGGCCCTGACCGGCTGGAAGTGGGTGGACCCGCTCATCTCCATCGGCATCTCGGCGGTGATCGTGGTCGGCGGATGGCGGCTGCTGCGCGAGGCGGTGGACGTGCTCCTCGAGACGGTGCCTCCGCACGTCGACGTGGACGGGGTGGCGAAGGCGCTGGAGGCCATCCCCCGGGTGACGGCGGTGCATGACCTTCACATCTGGACCGTGGGGAGCGGCATGGTGGCCCTCTCGGCGCACCTGGTGGTGGACGAGCCGAGCGCCTGCGAGAACGACACCATCCTGGTGGCGGCGAAGCGGGCGCTGGTGGAGCGGTTCGGCATCGACCACAGCACGCTGCAGATCGAGAGTCAGGCGCTGGCCGGTCCTGGAGCCGGCTAGCCGGCGTCGTGCGCATCGTCGCCGGCACCCACCGGGGGCGTCCTCTCGCCGGACCGAGGGGCGCGGGTCTTCGGCCCACCGCCGACCGGGTCCGCGAGTCGCTCTTCAACCTCCTGGGGCAGTTCTTCGAGGGCGGCGAGGTGCTGGACCTCTACGCGGGGACGGGTGCGCTCGCCTTCGAGGCGCTCTCCCGCGGGATGACCCGCGCGGTGCTGGTGGACCAGGGCGCGGAGGCGGCGCGGCTGGTGGCGGAGAACGCCCGGGCGCTGGGCATGGAGGGCTCCATCGAGCTGCTCCGCATGGCGGTGGCGGGGGCGCTGTCCCGGCTCGCGGGCGAGGGGCGGCGGTTCGGGCTGGTGCTGGCCGATCCGCCCTACGCCGAGGGGGCGGTGGAGGAGGTGGCGCGCGGAGTGGCCGAGGGGCGGCTGCTGGCCGACGGAGGGACGCTGGTGGTGGAGCACGGCCGCCGGGAGGTCGCGCCGGAAGCGGTGGCCGGGCTGCAGCGGGTGGACTCCCGGAGATTCGGCGACACGGTGGTGAGCCTGTACCGCTGGGCAACGGTTCCTTGACGGTCGCGCGACCGTCCGATGATGCTCGGGGCCCCGAGTGTCCATCACCATCTACCCCGGCTCGTTCGACCCGCTGACAAACGGGCACCTGAGCATCATC
>DASXGF010000750.1:0-7315 GCA_036489275.1 Myxococcaceae bacterium
ACCGACGGGAGGAGGGGATCGATGGGCAACGGCGAGAGCGCCATCGTCAGCTCCGGCGCGACGACCGGGACGTCTTCCGACCTCCGCGCGGCGCGGGCTCGCGAGCAGCGTCGGGTGCGGCCGGGGCGGCGGTGCGTCGGCGTGAGGCCGGTCCGGGCGACGGGACGGCTTCGACGGCCGCCGCCTTCGGTTCGGCGGTGGCGCGACGTCCTGCGCGAGGAGACGTGGCGGGCTCGGAGGGAGTGGGCGTCGCCGACGGATCGGTCGGGGCCGGGCGTCGACGTGCCGGGCGAGCGGCGTCGGCTGGCGGAGTCGGGAGCGGCGCGGCCGGCTTTCGACGGGGCGAGTGCGTGCTCCCGATGCCGGGGCCACGGTCGGGAGGACTCTTGCGTCGACGTGGGGACGGCCCGGGCGACGGGTCAGCTTCGGCGGCCAGAGGGGTCGACGCGGCGGCGGAGTGGCGTGCCGTGCGAGTGGCGGCACCCCGCGGAGTCGGGAGCGGGGCGGCCGGCTTTCGATGGGGCGATCTCGTGCTCGCTGGAGAGCCGATACCCGGGGCACCGTCGGGAGGACTCTTGCGTCGACGTGCAGTCGGCCCGGACGACGGGACAGCTTCGGCGGCGGGCGCCGACGCGGCGGCGGAGTGGCGTGCCGTGCGCGTGGAGCCACCCGGCGGAGTCACGACCGGGGCGGCCGGCTTTCGATGGGGCGAGCGCGTGCTCCTGCCGTCGGGGCCACCGTCGGGAGGACTCTTGCGCGGACGTGGGGCCGGCCCGGACGACGGGACCGCTTCGGCGGCCGCGGGCGCCGAAGCGGCGGCGGAGCGGCGTGGCGTGCGCGGCGACGGGTGGGGTTCGGAGGAGGCGGGCTCGGCCGCGCCCGGGCGTCGACGTTGCGCGCGAGCGGCCCGGCTCCCGGGAGGAGTCGAGGGCGGGGCAGCGGGCCTTCGACGCGCCGACGTCGTCCCTGCGGGACCGACGACCGCGCCGTCGGGAGCGCTCTTCTTGCGACGGGGTGAGGGCCCGGGCGCCGGGGTCGCTTCGACGGCCTCGGGGAGCCGAGTGGATGCGCCGGAGTCCGGCCGTGCAGCCGCGACCGTCTCCGGGGCGGGCGCATCGACCGCTCCACCCTCCGCGGACGCGCTCTCCAGTTCGGCCGGGCGGCCGCGCTTCGGGAACACCGCCTCGACGAGCTCCGGCCTGTGCACCAGCGCGGCGCGAACCACCCAGCGGACGCGCTCGAGGAGCAACGCACCGTCCTGGGCCACCGCGAGCAGCTTCGTGCGGACCGCCTCCGCCCCCGCGCCAGACAGGGCAGGGCGCTCGCGCTCGGCCGCCCACGCCGCGCCCGCCGCCGCGAGCGCCTCCAGCGCCGGCCCGACCGCGGTCTGGGTCGTCAGCTCCGCCAGGCGTCGCAGCACGTACGCCGAGGTCAGACGACGCTGGAGCTCGCCCTCCGCGGCCAGCGCCTGGTCGACGTGCCGGCGCAGCGAGGCGCCTTTCCAGACCGGAAAGAGTGCCTCGACCAGTGGGCCGCGCTCCGTCTCGTGCACGTGAATGGCCGAGCGCAGCGACTCGGCGGCCTCCACCCACGCCGACAGCAGCGAGGCCTTGCGTGCCCGGGCTTCGGAAGCGAGCTCCTCGAGCCACACTGCTTCCGCCCTCGCGGCCTGGCGCCCCGGTCCACCGCGCTCGACGAGATTCGCCGCGCCGCGGAGCCATCCGGCCTCGACCTCGTCCAGGGCATCGGCCGCGGCGTGAAGCCGGCCGGCGAGCTCCTCGAGCATTCCGAGGAGCATCCAGGCCGCGCGGGGTGTCGGTGGGCTCAGCGCAGTGCTCCCAGCACCGCCTCCATCGCTCCGGGAGCGGCGAGGTTGGAGAAGGCCCGCGTCGCCCCGGCAGAAACCAGCTGCTCGGGGGTGAAGCTGCCGGTGCCGACGCCGACGGACTCGGCGCCGATGGCGGTGGCCGCCGCGACGTCCTTCGGCGTGTCGCCGATGACCACCACCCGGCACTCCTCGATGGGCGCTCCGAGTAGCGTCGCCCCGCGCTCGGCTCCGCGACGGATGAGGGCGGTGCGGTCCTCGGCATCGCACCCGAAGCCGCCGAACGGAAAGCGGTCGTAGATGCCCACCCGCTCCAGCTTGATGCGCGCGCCCGCGCGGATGTTGCCGGTGCCGAGCCCCACGGCGACGTCGCGCTGGCCGCGGGCGGCGTCGAGCGTGTCCGCCATCCCCGCATGGACCCGGTACGTGGCGGCGGGGGCGGCGGCCACCTCCTCGGTCAGGACCCGGAGGTAGTCGAGGAGAACCTGGTCGATGAGCGCCTCGGTCGGCTCGACCCCGATGGCCCGCAGGCCCGTGCGGACGATGGCCCGGTCGGTCATTCCATCGAGCCGGAACGTCCGGCACGCGTCGCGCCGGCCGAAGGCGCGCTCGAAGGCGATCTCCAGAGCGCGCCGTCCAACGCCCCCGGTGGTGACGAGGGTGCCATC
The DNA here is from genome assembly GCA_036489275.1 of Myxococcaceae bacterium. Classification (GTDB taxonomy): domain Bacteria; phylum Myxococcota; class Myxococcia; order Myxococcales; family Myxococcaceae; genus RPRB01. The sequence continues at coordinate 2,494 of DASXGF010000750.1, forward strand.
GACATCGAAGAGGAGGACGGTGGGTCGCATGTTCAGGGTTGGGCCTGGGCCAGTGACGCCTGGAGCCGCTCGCGAACTCCTGGGTCGTCCTCGCGCTCTAACCGGTCCTCGAGCGACTTGCGAGCCGCCGCGCCACCCGCACGTCCGAGGCCACGCGCCGCCGCCGCCCGGACCGAGGGATCCGGCGCAGCGAGCAGCGGCCCCAGCCGGGACACCGCTTCATCGCGGTCGTGGGAGCCGAGCTCCTCGGCGACCGCGTCGCGCAGTCCGGATGTCAGCTTCGGCGAGGCCACGGCGTCGCCGAGGACGGCGAGCCCCGTGCGGTCCGGCAGCCCGGCCAGCGCGCGCGCCGCCGCGAGCCTGCGGGCGTCGGTCGCCTTCGGATCGAGGAGCTCCGCCTGCAGCGCCGGCACGGCCTCCGGACCGATCGCCGCGAAGTCCGGTGCGCCCGCGTCGGGCTGCGCGAGCAGGTCGGCCACCCGCCCCCGCGCCTCCTCGCTGGTCCGCGCCGGACCCACGGAGCGCGCGCACGAGACGGCTGCGCAGGCGAGGAGGAGAGCAAGGACGAGCCGGGACATGGGCGGCCGCGGAGTGTACCCTCCGGCGCGACATGGCTGGTCGCGTCGTCTTCATCGTGCAGCGTGGCGGCTACGAACCCGCGTACCAGGCCGCCTCCATGGGCATCACCGCGGCCGCGCTCGGGGACGAGGTGGTCTTCGTCTTCGCCTTCGAGGCCCTGCGCCAGCTCTGCCGCGGGGACTTTGGCCGTGCACAGTCCGACCGCGAGCTCGCCGAGGGCGCTCGGGCCGAGGGCGTCGGCGTTCCGCCGCCGGCGCAGCTGCTGACCGAGGCGCGTGGTCTGGGCGCGCGCTGCATCGCCTGCGACACGATGCTCAAGCTCGCCGGCGTCTCGCTGGCCGAGGCCGAGCGCGTCCTCGACGACGTGCTGGGACTGGCCGCCCTGTGGCGTCTCACCGACGACGCACGCGTCCTGACCTTCTGACCACACCCGGGTCGCTGCTAGGCTCGGCGGCGGTTCCGCGATGCGCTCCCGCCAGCACGCTCTCGCCGCCGCAGCCGTGGTCGGAGTGCTCGCCTGCCAGACGTACGACTTCTTCCCGGTGAAGCCGCTCTCGGTCTCGCAGGAGGAGAGCAGCACCTCCATCGTCCTCAAGAAGTTCAAGCCCAACGTGATGGTGCTGGTGGACAAGTCCGGCTCCATGGACCAGCCCATCAACGCGAGCCTTCCGGGCTGCACCCAGGCGGGGACCCTCTGCGGCACCGGCGACACGGCGAAGGTCAACCCCTGCAACGTCAACGTCTGCCCCACGCGCTGGAGCGAGATGAACCTGGCGCTGGACCAGTTCCTCCAGCAGCAGGCCCAGACCGTGCGCTTCGGGCTGGCCTTCTTCCCCGAGCCGGTCCAGGGAGCGGACCAGCCGAACTGCGTGCCGACCTCCGCAGCCCGCGTGGATCTGCCGGCGGACCGCGAGGACGACTCGGCGGCCACCCTCTCGGCGCTCTCCACCGCGGCGCGGAACGCGCTCGCCTCGGTGAGGAGCCAGAACCCGGCCGGACCGAGCGGCACCGGCGGCGCGACGCCCACCGGCCCGAGCCTGGGGTTCTTCTCCAGCTACGACCCGCTGCTCGATCCGGTCCGGCTCGAGCTGGTGCTCCTGCTCACCGACGGGCTGCCCAACTGCAACGGCTCCATCCCGGCGCAGAGCTGCATCTGCACCGCCACCGCCGATCGCTGTCCGCCGGAGGCATCGACCAGCGACGACTGTCTCGACAAGGACCGCACGGTGCAGGCGGTGGAGGACCTGGCCGCGCGCGGGGTGCACGTGGTGGTCATCGGCTTCGGTGACGAGACCCGGGCGAGTCTCGACGGCGGCGTGCAGGCGCCCATCGTGCTTCAGGAAATGGCGCTCGCCGGGGGCTACCCGCGCCTCTGCCCGGGCCCGAACCACGACCAGTCGTGTGGCGTGGGCAATCCCTGCCAGGGCGGGGTGTGCCTGCGGCAGTACTACCAGGCGCAGGACAGCAGCGAGCTGGGCGCGGCGCTGGCGGAGATCACCGCCAACCTCGACCGCGAGCCCTGCGTGCGGGCCATCACCCCGGCCCCGACCTCCGAGGACCTGATCCTCCTGAGCCTGAACGGCACGAAGTACCCGCCGGGGAACGACACCTGGCACTACGTGCCGCCGGCCGACGGTGGGCCGGCGATCCAGTTCTTCGGCGCGCTGTGCAGCGCCATCGAGAGCTCCACGGCGCAGAACCCGGTCCAGCTGGACCTCCGGATCCTTCGCGTGCTGTGAGAGCGAGACCGGGGGGCATCGTGGGCGGAACTGGCGTGGACCCCGTCCCGACCGGGACAGTCGGCGGATGTGGGATGGGCCCCCGAAATGGGGCCGGACGTCCGCCAAGCAGGTATGCTCCGGCGCCGCGCATGCCCACCCCGAACGTCCTCCGTGGTGCCGCAGTCCTCGCGCTTCTGGTCACACTCGCCGGGTGCCAGACCTACGACTTCGAGCCGGTGAAGCCGCTGTCGATTGGCCAGACCCAGACCAGCGTCGACATCCAGGCGGTCGCGAACAAGCCCAACTTCATGCTGCTGGTGGACAAGTCGGGCTCGATGGACCAGCCGGTGGACCCGACCATCCCCGCCTGTCACGTGGGGGGAATCAACGGCCCGCTCTGCGGAGACCCACAGAAGTCGAATCCCTGCGACGCCACCCAGTGCCCCACGCGCTGGAGCGAGCTGACCAAGGCGCTCGACCAGTACATCACCGACTTCCCGCTCATCGGCCGCTACGGACTGTCGCTCTTCCCGGAGCCCGAGACCTCGGGCGGCTGCGGTCCGGCCACGAAGCAGACCAGCGCGCTGCCCACCACCGCCTCCGACGACGATGCGACGCTGCAGGCGGCGGCCAACTCGACCCGGGCCGCGCTGGACGGGGTCCTGAGCAGCAACCCGCCGGGGCCCACCGGGACCGGCGGCGGGACGCCCACCGCGGCGAGCCTCGCGTTCCTGGGGACGGTCCCGGCGCTGACCACCGACAGCACGCGCGACCAGATCGTGATCCTCTTCACCGACGGCCTGCCCAACTGCGACGCGGCGCTCGCGGATCTCGCGGGCACGGTGGCCTGCCAGTGCACGTTCGGCCCGGCCCTCGACGACTGCGGACCGAGCATCCCGCCGTTCGCCGGTGCCGGGTGCCTCGACGCGGACAACTCGGTGAAGGCGGTGCAGTTCCTGGCGAACACGAAGGTGCAGACCTACGTGGTGGGCTTCGGGGCGGAGGCGGGGGCGGCCGCAGCCCGGGACACCCTGCAGCGGATCGCGGTGGCGGGGACCGTTCGCTTCCCGCGGGTCTGCCCGGGAACGCCGCCGAACCAGCCGTGCGGCGCCGACAACCCGTGCGACCTCGCGACCGGGCTCTGCACCAAGCAGTACTACCAGGCCAACGATGCCTCAGATCTCGGTGACATCCTCAAGACGATCACCGACCCCAACGTCACGGTCTGCGAGCGGTTCCTGACCGAGGTCCCCACCGACGTCTCGCTGCTCAGCGTGCTGGTGAACGACACCGCGTACCAGCCGGGGCCGGACACCTGGGTCTACGTCTCTCCGAGCGAGACGACCCCGGTGTCGGGCAAGCCCGGGCCAGCGGTGGTGTTCATCGACGGCAAGCCGCTATGCAACGAGCTGAAGACTTCCACCGGCGCGAGCCCGGTGAACGTGCAGATCCGCATCCTCAAGGTACTCTGAGCATCGGGGGCTGAGGTGTGAGCTTGGGGCGCGCGGCGCGTCAGCGTCCGCTCCCGAGGCCGTTCCGGTCAGAGTGAACGCGGCCCGCCTTGCCCCCGGGGGTCACGGGCCTTACGGTGCCCGCGCCGTGCGACTCACCGTCCTCTCGCGCTCCATCTCCGTCCCCTCCACCGCGCGGCTGGTGGCGGCGGCCCGAGCGCGCGGGCACTCGGTGCGGGTGCTCGACCCGGTGCAGGTCGAGATGCACCTCGACGGGACGCGCGCGCAGATCCTCTACCGGCGGCGCAGGCTCGCCCTGCCGGACGTGGTCCTCCCCCGCATCGCGCAGTCCATCACGCCGTACGGCCTGGCGGTGGTGAACCAGTTCGGGATGCTCGGCGTGCCGGTGATGAACACCGCCGGGGCCATCGCCCACGCCCGGAACAAGATGCGCTGCCTTCAGCTGCTCTCGGCCCACGGCATCGCGGTGCCGGCCACGGTGATGGCGCGGACCGCCGAGGACTTGAAGGCGATGGTGCAGCTCGTCGGTGGCGTGCCGGTGCTGGTGAAGCTCCTCGGGGGCGGCGACGAGCGCGGGGTGATGGTGTGCGAGACGCTCAACTCGCTCGAGGCGGCGCTGGAGGCGATCCTCGGGCTGGGGCACAACCTCCTCGTCCAGGAGTACGTGCGGAAGGCCGGCCGGGACCTGCGGGTGCTGGTGGTGGGCGGGCAGGCGCTGGCCGCGGTGCGACGCCGGCCGCGGATGAACCGCCTGGCGAACACCCTCAACCGCGGCGCGCGCTTCGAGCGCATCACCCTCACCGAGGCGCAGCGGCGGGCCGCCACGGAGGCCGCCCGGCTCATCGGCCTCGAGGTGGCGGCGGTGGACATGCTGGACGTCCACGGGGTCCCCAAGGTGTTCGAGGTGCACTCCAGCCCAGGCCTCGCCGAGATGGAGAAGGCCCTCGGCGTGGACCTGGCGACGCCGATCGTGGCCCGGGCGGAGCAGATCGCCGGGGAGCGGCCGCCGGCGCTCGATCCCTCGCCGCTGCCGGCAGTGTCCGGACGCGT
>DASXGF010000751.1:0-2480 GCA_036489275.1 Myxococcaceae bacterium
GCCAGCTCGCGGTGGTGCAGGTGCGCGACGGCGCGACCGGGGCCATCGTCGACGACGCCACCTGGAAGGCGGCGAACACCAAGGCGCTGGGGCAGATGCTCTCCAAGCAGATGAAGCCCCGCTTCCAGCGCTCGCTCACGAGCACCAAGGCGCCGAAGCCGGGCTCGCTCCAGGCCGTTCCCGCCGCGGGAGGGGTTGCCGCCGTCGCCGCCGCTCCTGCCGCGGCCGCGGCTCCGGCGGGCCAGTCCGGTCCCGCGCTCGCGGTGCCCGCGGCTGCCGGCGGCGACAACCCGCCGCTGCCCACCGGAGCTGCCCCTCCGCTCCCCACCGCCGCGGCCGTCGCCGCCGCTCCGCAGGCGGACCCCGGCGTGGTCGGCTCGGGCGTGAGCGCCTCCACCTCGGCGCCGCGCGATTCGGATCGGCCGGTGCTGGACATCGCCGCCGGGGCGGCGCTCTTCACCCGCGACTTCACCTACAAGGATGATCTGTACCAGACGCTCCAGGGCTACTCGCTCGGGTCGGCGGTGGCCCCGGCGGTGGAGCTGACCTGGTCGCCGCTCTTCGGCGGGCGCGGGTACCTCACCGGCCACATCGCGATGTCGGTCGGGTTGCAGTCGAAGGATCAGTCCGGCACCAGCTTCCCCACGCAGGCGCTCGCCTGGGGCGCGGGTCTCGGCTACCGCTTCCTCATCGGAGAGAAGTCGCACGTCGGGCTCGAGGCGCGCTTCGAGCGCCAGGGCTTCACCATCTCCGGCACCGCCTCCAACCCCAAGCCGGCGATCCCCGACGTCGGGTACTCGGCGGTGGCCGGCGGGGTGGACCTCCGGTTCTCGCTCTTCGGGCCGGTCTCGCTCCTGGGGGGCGCGTCCTATCGCTACCTCTTCTCGGTGGGGGAGATCGGCACCGCGGCGTGGTTCCCGCGGCAGACGTCACAGGGCATCGACGCGAACGTCGGCATCGGCGTGGAGCTGGGGCGCTCCTTCGAGATCCGACTGATCGGCGCGCTCCAGCGCTACGGCTTCTCCTTCCACCCCGAGCCCGGCGATCCGTACGTGGCTGGCGGCGCGACCGACACGTACCTCAGCGGCAGCATGTGGCTGGCCTGGCGGCTGTAGCGCCGCTCGATCGGGCTCAGGGAGCCTCGGCCTCGGCGACGGTGGCCGCCGGAAGGGAGAGGGAGTTCCCCCGCGGTCCGATCGGGATGGAGAGTCGCAGCCGCGCTCCGGGGGGCAACCCCGGCACCGGGAGCCGCTTGCCCTCGAGGACGGTCCGGGCGCAGGTGACGAAGGCGTCGTTCACTGGTCGCTCGGACTCGAGCCGCCCGCTCACGATGCGCACCGCGCCGGAGTCGGCCACGGTGTCGAACACCAGCGCGGCGCGTCCGCCCGCAGTCGAGGCGGGCATCCCCTCCGCCGAACACCGGGCGAGTTCCTCCTTCAGCGCCCCGATGTCCCGGAGAATGTCCCGCCGGACGCGGAGGCGGGTGGGCAACGGCAGCTTCGGGGCGGGCAGCAGCGGCGCCTGAGCCTCGGCGACCGGCGCGGGCGGCGGAGGCGGCGGTGGGGCCGTTGCGATCGGCGCGGGCCGGGGCGGCGGTGAAGGAGGCGGCGGGGGCTCGGGCAGAGGGCGCGGAGGCCGGGGCGGGGGAGCGGCGGCCTCGGGCTCCGGCCGCGCCACGTCACCCGGGTGCAGCAGGCTGGCCAGCGCGAGCCCGAGCAGGGCCAGGAGGAGAAACGCCACCGTCACGGCCGCGCCCCACAGCAGTCGCCGGATCAGCGGCCTCGTGTCCATCCGGGCACTGGCATCTCACAGGAGGACGTGCACCTGGAAGAGGGCGCCGAGGCTGTCGGTGGATCCGCTGGTCTGCGGTTGCTGGCGGATGAAGAGGTCGAAGCGAAGCTCGACGTGGCTCCACGCGTACCAGGCGAGGGTGAGCCACTCCCCGAGCGCGACGCCCATGTCGCCGTACGGCTTCCAGCTCTCGAAGGCCGGCATGAGGTGGAGGCCCTGGATGGGCTCGAAGTCGAGCTGGGTCCAGCTCGCGGCGCCGGTGTCGAGCACGCCGGTGCCCAGCCGCTGCTGCAGCAGCACGTCTGCCTCGGCGAGGAGCCCGACCTTGGGGGCCAGACCCCAGCGGAGGAACACGCCGTGCGCCTGGCGGAGGGTGGGCACGCCGGTGGACAGGCCTCGATCGGCGCGGGTGATCAGGCTGCTCACGCCAAGCGCCACCGACGGGGCCACCATGACCTCCAGGTACCCGGAGTAGCCGCGCTCGCGGTAGGCGTCCGGGCTGACCTGGTAGTTGCCGGCGATGGCCATGATCTCGCCGCGCACCGTCTCGCCGGCGAGCTGCAGAGCGACTCCGTACTGCTGGTCCTGGTTGATGTCGGTGTTGGTCGTGGAGCGGATCCAGGCCGTGTGCTCGATGTTTCGCAGCCCGAAGGGAAGGTTGATCCGCCCGCCGCGGACGAGCCCCGCTT